>JAKAGJ010000103.1 GCA_021815655.1 Deltaproteobacteria bacterium
CCCAGCCACTCTTCCGCCACCCTTACCGGCATGCCGCCACCTCCGCTTCCGCCGCCGGGAGTTCAACGTCGGCATGGGTATTGTAGGGCGACGGCCCCAGGGCCTTGACCGTCTCGGTCATCTCGCGCACGCTGGCGGCGAAGCGCTCGGCCTCGGCCGAGGAGCACCACACCAGGCGGAAGCGCTCCTTCTCCAGGCCCAGACTCTCCAGCATGGCCTCCACCACCGCCAACCTGTTCTCGGCCTTCTTATTACCATCCAGGTAATGACATTCGCCGATGTGTCAACCCATGACCATGACGCCGTCGGCGCCCTTGGTGAAGGCCTCCACCACCAGGTTGGGGTGCACCATGCCCGAGCACATCACGCGCACGATGCGCAGGCTTGCCGGGTACTGCATACGGTTGGTGCCGGCCAGGTCGGCGGCCGCGTAGGAGCACCAGTTGCAGTTGAAAGACAGAATCTTGGGTTCAAAGGACATGGCAAATACCTCCAGCTAGGCCAAAGCCGCCGCGACCTGCGCGGCCAGCTGGTCGTAACCGAATCCCGAGACGTTCACGCCGTTCTTGGGGCAGGTGGCCTCGCAGCAGCCGCAGCCCTTGCACTGGGCCGTGTTGATGACCACGTGGCGCTTGGGCGCCGGCTCCAACTCCTCCAGGGTGATGGCGTGGTAGGGGCAGACGTCCAGGCACAGGGCGCAGCCGTCGCAAGCCGCCTCGTCCACCACGGCCTTGATGGAATCCAGGTCGATGCGGGTCTTGCTTAGCACCGTCACCGCCCGGCTCACCGCGGCCTTGGCCTGGGAGATGGTTTCCTCCATGGGCTTGGGATAGTGGGCCAGGCCGGCCAGGAACAGGCCGTCGGTGGAGAACTCCACGGGCCTGAGCTTGACGTGGGCCTCCTGGAAAAAGCCGTCGGAGTCCACCGGCACCTTGTAGAGCTGGGCCAGTTGGCTCACCTCGGGGTGGGTGACGATGGCCGTGGCCAGGATGAGCACGTCGGCGTCCAGGCTGAAGGGCTGGTGCAGGACGTGGTCCCAAACCAGGACCTCCAGACGCTCGTCGGAGAGCACCTTGACCTGGGGCTTGACGTGCATCTCGTAGTTGATGAAAACCACGCCCAGCTCGCGGGCCTTGGTGTAGAGCTCCTCGCGCTGGCCGTAGGTGCGCAGGTCGCGGTAGAGGATGTAGACCCCGCGCTCGGGGTTTTCCTGCTTGAGCGCGATGGCCGCCTGCACCGAGTGGGTGCAGCACACCCGCGAGCAGTAGGGGCGCGCCGGCTCGCGGGAGCCCACGCACTGGATGAAGACGAAGTTCTTGCCGCTTCTGATGCGGTCGTCCTGCAACAGGTGCAGCTTGTCGAATTCAAGAGCCGTAAAAACTCGGCGCGACTGGCCGTAGGCGTATTCCTCGGGCTTGTGGGCCTTGCCGCCGGTGGCCATGATGGCCGCGCCGTGCTCCACCACGGTCTCGCCGGCCGGGCCGCTGATGGTGGAGCGGAAGTTGCCCACGAAGCCCTCGGCCTGGGTTATCTGGCTGTTGACGTAGACCTTGATGCGTTCATTGGCGCTGATATCGCTCAAGACCTTCTGCACGTGGTCCTGGATGGGCTCGTTCTTCCAGGTCTTGAACAGGTGCATGGAATTGCCGCCCAGGCGGGAAGCCTTGTCCACCAGGTGCACGTCAAAGCCCTGCTCGGCCAATCCCAAGGCCGCGGTCATGCCGGCCATGCCGCCGCCCACCACCAGGGCCGCCTGATTAACCGACACCGACAAGGACGGCAAGGGCTCCAGGAGCGCCACCTTGGCCACGGCCATGCGCACCAGGTCCTTGGCCTTGTCGGTGGCCGCCAGGGGCTCGCCGGCGTGCACCCAGGAGGCCTGGTTGCGGATGTTGGCCATCTCGAAGAGATACTCGTTGAGGCCGGCGGCCTTCAAGGTTTCCTTGAACAGGGCCTCGTGGGTGCGCGGGGTGCAGGCCGCCACCACGATGCGGTTGAGCCCCTGCTCCTTGATCTTCTGGCTTATAAGCTCCTGGGTATCCTGGGAGCAGGTGAAGAGGTTGCGTTCCACAAAGGCCACGTGGGGCAGCGTGGCGGCGTAGTCGGCCAGGGCCGCCACGTCGATTACGCCGGCGATGTTGGAGCCGCAGTGGCAGACGAAGACCCCCACCCGGGGCTCCTCGCCGCGCACGTCGCGCTCGGGCGGGAACTGCTTGGTCTTGGTGAGGCTGAAACGGCTCTGACGCAGCTGGCCGCTGGCGGCCGCCGCCGCAGCCGAGGCCTGCATCACCGAGTGGGGGATGTTCTTGGGCCCCACGATGGTGCCGCAGGCATAGATGCCCGGCCGCGAGGTGTTGACCGGCGTGGTGTTGGAGGTATCCATGAAGCGGTTGTGGTTGAGCTTGGCGCCCACCCTGCCGCACAGCTCCACGGCCTCGGGAGAAGTCTCCATGCCCACGGAGAGCACCACCAGGTCGAACTCCTCGGCCACCTGCTTGCCCTCGTCGGTGATGTAGCGGAAGGCGATATCGCCCTCGCGCTCGCCGGGCTCCAAGGAGTGCACCCGGCAACGGCGGAACTTCACGCCCTTATCGCGGGCGTGGTTGTAGTAGCGCTCGAAGTCCTTGCCGTGGGTGCGCATGTCCATGAAGAAGATGGAGGCGTCCAACTCGGGCACGTGCTCCATGGCGATCAAGGTTTCCTTGATGGCGTACATGCAGCAGACGCTGGAGCAATAGCCGTGGCCGGCCTTGTTGTGGTCGCGGCTGCCCACGCATTGCAGGAAGGCGATCTTCTTCACCGGCTTGTTGTCGCTGGGGCGGATGAGGTGCCCCTCGGTGGGACCGGAAGCCGAGAGATAGCGCTCGAACTGCAAGGAGGTGACGACGTTGGGGAATACTCCGAAACCCCAGGTGCGGATGCCGCTAGGGTTGAAGATTTGCGAGCCCGGGGCCAGGATGACGGAGCCCACCTTGACCTCGCGGGTGCTTTCCACGTCGTCGAACTTGATGGCCCCCGTGGGGCAGACCTTCTGACAGGCTCCGCACTTGCCCTTCTGCAACTGGATGCAGTTGTCGGCATCGATGCGGTACTTCAAGGGCACGGCCTGGGGATAGCGCACGAAGATGGCCTTGCGGAAGCCGATGCCCTCGTTGTAGTTATAGTCCCTAACCTTCTTGGGGCACTTGCGCGCGCACTCGCCGCAGGCGATGCACTTGTCCATGTCCACATAACGCGGATGCTGCTTCAAGCGCACCGTGAAGTTGCCCTCTTCGCCCTCGACCCCTTCCAGCTCGGTCAGGGTCATCAACTCGATATTCAAGTGCCGACCGCACTCGACCAACTTGGGCGAAATAATTCACATGGCGCAGTCGTTGGTGGGATAGGTCTTGTCCAGGCGGGACATGGCCCCGCCGATCACCGCGCCGCGCTCCACCAGGTAGACGAAGTAGCCGCCGTCGGCCAGGTCCAGGGCCGCCTGCATGCCGGCGATGCCGCCGCCCACCACCATCACCGCGCCGATCTTCTGCTCTTGCATGCCTTGCTTACTCCTCTCCCGACTGATCGCCGGCGCCGGGCAGTATCAAGCTGTCCGCCACCAGTTCCCAGATGTACTTGACCTCGATGTCCAGCTTGTATTCCTTGGACAGGCTCTTCATGATCTGGTCCCGGCAGTTGTGGCAGGGAGCGATCACCATCTTGGCGCCGGTCTTCTTGATCTGCTGGGCCTTTAGCCGCCCGTAGAAGACGCGCTCCTCCTTGAAGGGCATGGCCCAGGCGCCGCCGCCCGCGCCGCAGCAGTAGTTGCCTTCCTGGTTGGGATACATCTCGGCGAAATTTGGGCAGCACTGCTGGGTGATCCAGCGCCCCTCGTCGCCGTAACCCTTGCCGAAGGCCTTCAAGGACTTGCGCCCGTAGTTGCAGGGGTCGTGATAGGTGGTGAGGTGATGGTGGATGGAGGGGTCCACCTTGATGCGCCCTTCCTTGAAGTAGCGCATCAGAAGCTCGAAGATGTTGACCACCTCGAAGTTCTTGAGGTCGTCGGCGAACCACTTTTGCAGACCAAGCCTGGTCGCGTAGTAGGCGTGGCCTCACTCGGGCAAGAGCAACGTCTTGCACTCCAGCTTGTACATGTTCTCCACGATGCGGCCCACGATGGTCTTCATGGACTGGTCATCGCCGCTGAACAGGCCCCAGTTGACGCCCTCCCAGTTCTCAGAGGGGATGGTCCAGTCCTCCTTGGCGGCGTGGAATATCTTCCACCAGAACTTCATGTCGTCGGGCTCGCCAAAGGGCTCCTTGGAGTTGACCGTCACCAGCAGGTTGGCGCCCTTCTTGTCCACGGGGGCGCTGAAGCCGGCGCAGCCGTCCTCGGCCAGCTCCTCGGAGAGCTCCTCCAGAAGGAACAGGAAATCGTCCTTGGGGATGCCCAGGTTGTTGCCCCGGTTGAGGCACATCACCACGCCCTTGTGGATGGGGCCGGGCACGCGCTCGCGCTCGCGCAGGCCGCGCACGGTGCGGAACATGGAGACGATCTCCACGTTCATGGGGCAGGCCTCCTCGCACTTGCCGCACAGCGTGCACTTCCAGGGCCACTGGGACTCGACGAGCTGATCCTCCAGCCCCAGCACCACCATGCGGATGGCCTTGCGGGGGTCCAGGCCGTCCACGCCCGAGATGGGGCAGGCCGACGCGCAGGAGCCGCAGGTGAGGCAGACGTCGGCCCATTGCGGATTGGGTCTGAGCCGCGTGGAACGCTGGCCGATCTTGTTGCCGGCTATGGTGGGATCGAACTGGGCACCGGCCTGGGGAGCGCGGCTGGCGAGGCGCCGCACCTTGAGGCTATTGGGGTTGATGCCAAACTCGGCGCAGATCTTCTCGAAATCCTCCTCGGCCAGCATATAGCCCTTGCCGGGCGCCGAACGGGCCGGCAGCTTGCCGTCCCTGATCCAGTTGCGAATGGTGTTGCGGTGAACACCCAGGTTTTGGGCCAGGTTGCCTACACCGATCACGATCATGCCATATCCCCCTTTGAGCGGGTTCTGTGAGTGCTAGAGCGGCGGCCTGTCTGGCTAACAGGCCCCGGCATTGATTTCCGGGCCGGCCGTGGCCGGCGTTTCCCCGGGCTGGACGGTGTCCAATTGCCTCAAGACCCAGGCGCAGGCCCGGGGCAGGGCCGCCGCCACCTGGGGCGTCAGGCCGGGACGCACGTGATCCGGGATGCAGCCCACCTTGACGGCCAGCACCCGCACCTCCACCCCGCCCAGGGTTTGCAATTCCTGCAACAGGTTCACGGAAGGAAACTGATGCAAGGAAAAATCATTTATTTTCTGGGGGCTTATATCTGCCACCGCCATCTCGAACAACTCCCCCGGCTCCCGGCCGGCTTGGTCGGCGGCGTCCAAGATGATGATCTTGCGAGGCTTTTGGGGAGAGATCAGCAGGTCGAACAAAAACTCGCGGATGCTGGTGCCCACGTCCATGACCGCGGCCTGGGGCGGCAGCTGGTATTGCTTCTCCAGCAGCTCGATGACCGCCGGGCCGAAACCGTCATCGCCAAAGAGGGTGTTGCCGCATCCGAAGACCAGCAGGGGCTTGCTGTACAGCTCTTGGATCATGGACTGGCACCTGGTTGGCGGCCGCGGCCGGCGTGGGCGTTTGGGCTTTTCCGTGTGCGTTTTGTGCACAATATGCTTGAGCGACATTCATAGCAAGGGCACTTGCCTCTGTCAATGCCCCAGGGGAGCATTTATCGCCCATCTCGATAGACGAGCGGTTAAGGCCTGAAAATAGTGGGTGATCGGGAGTTAGAGAAAAATTGCACAAAGCGCCCAAGCAACCACATGCGCGCCCGTGTGGGGACTCGACGGCCTGAGGGCGGCGGTTGTGCAAGCGGTATGCGCAAAAGGGCATGGCGCCGGCGGGCTCGGCGGCGTCGCCAGACAAGGGCATTCTCGTGGGAAATAGCCGCAGCTCCACAAAGGGAGCCGGCAACGCCGGCCAGGGTACGGCGCCCATCGACTCGAGCAAGCCCCGCCGGGGGCACCCGTCCGACCCGTGCAAGCCCCGCCGGGGGCACCCGGCCTAGAGGCCGAGGAAGGCCTTGCGCACCACGTCGGATTCCAGCAGTTCCTGGGCCTGGCCCTCATGGCGCAGGCGGCCGGTCTGCATGATGTAGGCGTAGTCGGCCAGTTCCAGGGCCTCCAGCACGTTCTGTTCCACCAGGAGCACCGTGAGCCCCTCTTGGCGCAGCTTGCGCACCGTTTCGAAGACCTCGGAAACCATCAGGGGGGCCAGGCCCAGGCTGGGCTCGTCCAGCATCAACATCTTGGGGTCGCTCATCAGGCCGCGCCCGATGGCCACCATCTGCTGCTCGCCGCCGGAGAGCGAGCCGGCGGCCTGGCGGCGGCGCTCCTTGAGCCGGGGGAAAAGCTCGTAGACATACTCCAGCTTGCGCCGCTTCTTGGCCTCGTCGTCCACCACGAAGGCGCCCAGAAGCAGGTTGTCCTCCACGGCCAGGGGCTTGAAGAGCTTGCGGTCCTCGGGCACGTAGATCAGGCCCCGCCGCACGATCTCCTCGGTCTTGAGCCCCTTGATATTCTGGCCGCGAAAGCTGATGCCGCCCTCGGGCGCCAGGCGGGCGGCGCCCATGATGGCCTTGAGCAGGGTGGACTTGCCGGCGCCGTTGGCCCCCACCACGCTGACGGTCTGGCCTTCCTGGACCGTTATGGAGGCCTCGCGCAGCACCGGCAGCCCGGAATAGCGCACGGTGATGTCTCGCACCTCAAGCATGGCCGGCCTCCGGCGCGTTCTTGATGAAATGGTCGCCCAGGTAGGCGCGGATAACCTCCGGGTCCTCGACCACCGCCTGGGGCGGTCCCTCGGCGATCTTGCGGCCACTCTCCAGCACGATGACGCGGTGGGACAGGGCCATGACCATCTCCAGCACGTGCTCGGTCAAGAGCAGGGAGATGCCCTT
>JAKAGJ010000104.1 GCA_021815655.1 Deltaproteobacteria bacterium
AACGCGCACACGCGCGTCTGCGATCATAGCATGGAACCACCCCCCAGCGGCGGGGTTTTGCCCGCCGCTGGCCGCGCTGGCCTCACCCCATCTGCCGATTGACAGGCGGGTTCAGGGTTTACATACTTAGGCCATGGAAAAGCAAGACACGTCCGCACAGTTGGAACGCCTGCGCATCGACCGGCAGGCCTGGGGCTCCGGCCCCACCCCCGGCGTCAGGCGCCGGCGCTGGCCCTGGGCGGCGGCCCTGCTGGTCCTTCTGGCGCTCTTGGCCGGCCTGGCCGGCTGGCGCCTGGGCTACCTGCGCCCGGCCCGCGAGGTGGCGGTGGCCACGGTCAGCCGCCTGGCCCCGGCCCAGAGCCTCTCGGTGCTGGGGGCCACCGGTTACGTGGTGGCCCAGCGCAAGGCCGCGGTCTCCTCCAAGGGCACCGGCCGCCTGGCCTACATGGGGGTGGAGGCCGGCCAGCGGGTGAGCCAGGGGCAGGTGCTGGCCCGCCTGGAGAACGACGACCTCATCGCCGCCCGCGACGAATCCTCGAGCCGGGTGCGCGCCGCCAGCGCCGAGGTGGAGCGCAACCTGGCCGAGCTCAACGACGCCCAGCTCAATTTCCAGCGCATCAGCACCCTGCACCAGCGCCAGGTTTCGCCCAAGGCCGACTACGACGTGGCCCAGGCCCGGCTCCTGAAGGCCCGCGCCGCCGTGAGCGCCGCCCGTCGCCAAGTGGATGTGGCCAAGGCCAACCTGCGCCAGATGCAGGCCTCCCTGGACTACACCTATATCCGCGCCCCCTTCGACGCCGTGGTGCTGACCAAGGACGCCGACGTGGGCGAGGTGGTGGCGCCCTTTGGCGGGGCCACCAGCGCCAAGGCCGCCGTGGCCACCCTGGCCGACATGACCTCCCTGATGGTGGAGGCAGACGTCACCGAATCCAACATCGGCAAGGTGCGGGTGGGGCAGCCCTGCCAGATCAACCTGGACGCCCTGCCCGACACCCCGCTCCTGGGCAGCGTGCACGTCATCCTGCCCACCGCCGACCGCAGCAAGGGCACCATCATCGTCAAGGTGCGCTTTGCGGACCTGGACCCCCGGGTGCTGCCGGAGATGAGCGCCAAGGTCAGCTTCCTGAGCCGCGAGCTGAGCCCCCAGGAACTCAAGCCCCGCCTGAGCCTGCCGGCCCAGGCCCTGGTTTCCGCGCAAGGCAAGAGTCTGGTCTGGCGCCTCAAGGACGAACGCCTGGAGCAGGTGGCGGTGGCCACCGGCGAGGCCCTGGGCGACAGCCTGGAGGTGCTCTCCGGGCTAAAAGAGGGCGACCGCGTGGTGCTCAACCCGGCCCCGGACCTGAAACCCGGCGACAAGGTCAAGGTGACCACGCCGTGAGCACCCCGCCCGAGTCAATAGTCGAGATAGAGAACCTGTGCAAGTCCTACCGCCGGGGCGACCAGGTCATTCCAGTGCTGGAGAACATCTCGCTCAGCGTGCCGGTGGGGCAGTTCCTGGCTCTTATGGGTCCCTCGGGCTCAGGCAAGACCACTCTGCTCAACATCGTGGCCGGCCTGGACCGCGCCGACTCCGGGCGCCTGGTGGTGGCCGGCACCGAGATCGGCGGCCTGGGCGAGGTGGACCTGGCGGCCTGGCGGGCGCGCACCGTGGGCTTCATCTTCCAGTTCTACAATCTCATCCCGGTGCTCAGCGCCTTCGAGAATGTGGAGCTGCCCCTGCTGCTCACACCGCTGTCGCGCCACGAGCGGCGTAGCCACGTGGCCCTGGCCCTGGACCTGGTGGGCCTGCACCAGCGCCGGAGCCACACCCCCAGCCAGCTCTCCGGCGGGCAGCAGCAGCGGGTGGCCATCGCCCGCGCCCTGGTCAGCGACCCCACCCTCATCGCCGCCGATGAGCCCACCGGCGACCTGGACAAGGTCTCGGCCGAGGAGGTGCTGGAGCTCCTGGCCCGGCTCAACGCCGAGTTCGGCAAGACCATCATCATGGTCACCCATGACCCCCGGGCGGCGGCCCGCGCCGGCCGCGTGCTCAACCTGGACAAGGGCGCGTTGATTGCCTAACCCACGGCAACAGTCCCCCACGGCGTACCAGGAATAGCCAGCCATGTTCTGGTCCCTGATCCATCGTCACCTCTGGCGGCACAAGCTGCGCACCTTTTTGACCATCCTGGGCATGGCCGTGGCCATCCTGGCCTTCATGCTGCTGCGCAGCGTGGTGGCGGCCTGGTACCGGGGCGTGGACCAGGCCTCCGACAACCGTCTGGTCACCCGCCACGCCGTCTCGCTCACCTTCTCCCTGCCCCTGTCCTACCTGCCCACCCTGCGCCAGATACCCGGGGTCACGGCCGTGACCTATTCCTCCTGGTTCGGCGGGGTCTACATCGACGACCGCAACTTTTTCCCGCGCTTCGTGGCGGGACCGGGCTTTCTGGACATGTACCCCGAGTACGTCCTGCCCCCGGAGCAACGCCAGGCCTATGAGCGCGAGCGCCGGGCCTGCGTGGTGGGCCGCCGCCTGGTGGAGAAATATGGCTGGCGCCTGGGCGACCAGGTGCCGCTCAAGGGCAACATCTTTCCCGGCGATTGGTCCTTTGTCATCCGGGGCATCTACCGCGGCGAGAAGCCCGGCACCGACGAGAGCCTTCTTTTTTTCCACTTCGAGTACCTCAACGAATACCTCAAGAAGACCATGCCCGGCCGGGCCGACCGCGTGGGCTCCTTCACCCTGCGCATCGCCGATCCCGAGCAGGCGGCGGCCATCAGCCGCCTGGTGGACAAGGAGTTCAGGAACTCCATCGCCGAGACGCGCACCGAGACCGAGAAATCCTTCCAACTGGGCTTCGTGGCCATGACCAAGGCCCTGCTGGGGGCCATCGAGGTGATTTCGGTGGTGGTGGTGCTGGTGATCCTGACCGTGCTGGCCAACACCATGGCCATGAGCGTGCGCGAGCGCACCGCCGAGTACGTGGTGCTCAAGACGCTGGGCTTCGGGGCCGGGCACATCGGCATCCTGGTGCTGGGCGAATCGCTGCTCCTGGCCCTGGCCGGCGGCGGCCTGGGGGTGCTGCTGAGCTTTCCCTCGGGGCGAATATTTTCCCACGCCCTGGGCGGCCTGCATGACATGGTTTTCCCGCCGGCCCTTATCGTCACGGGGCTTTTGGCCTCGCTCCTGGTGGGAGTGCTGGCGGCCATCGTCCCCATGCTGCGGGTGATGACCATGTCCATCGCCAGCGGGCTGCGAAGGGTGGGGTGACGCCGGGAAGGCTCGGACCAGGGCGCTGACGGCGCCTGTTGTACGTTCTCGCCCCTGAAGGGGAAGACGGAGAAAAAGCGGGAACCCTTGGCCATACCCATCTCCTACAGCCTGCGCAATCTGTGGGTGCGCCGCCTGACCACGGCGCTGACCGCCGGGGGCATGGCCCGGGTCGTCTTTGGCTTCGCCGCGGTCTTGATGCTGGCCCGGGGCCTGGAAGACACCCTGGTGTCCACCGGCTCGCCGGACAACGCCCTGGCCCTCAGGCGTTCCTCCCAGGCCGAGGTGCAGTCCATCCTCTCGGCCGACCAGGCGGCGGTGGTGGAAACCCAGCCCGAGATCGCCCTGGACGGCCAGGGCGTGCCCCTGGCACAACGCGAGGTGGTGGTGCTCATCAGCCTGACCAAGCAGGGAGGGGCCGGCCCGGGCAACGTGGTGGTGCGCGGCACCAGCCCCCTGTCGCTGGCCATGCGCCGCCAGGTGCGGTTGATCTCCGGGCGCATGTTCAAGCCCGGCAGCAGCGAGATCGTGGCCGGCAAAAACATCGCCCAGGGCTTCGTGGGGGCCGGGCTGGGCGGGGCCTTGAGCTTCGCCAAGGGCTCCTGGCGGGTGGTGGGGGTGATCGATGCCGGCGGCACCGGCTTCGATTCCGAGATCTGGGGCGACCTGGACCAATTGCGCCAGGCCTTCCGCCGCAACGTCTATTCCTCGGTGCTCCTGACCCTGCGCGAGCCCGGCCTCTACGAGCCCCTGCGTAAGCGCCTGGAGGACGACCCGCGCCTGACCTTGGAGGTGAAGCGCGAGCAGAAGTACTACGAGGACCAATCCGAGGCCATGGCCCGCTTCATCCGCATCCTGGGCCTGGCGCTGACCATCATCTTCAGCGTGGGCGCGGTGCTGGGGGCCATGATTACCATGTACGCGGCGGTGGCCAACCGCACCGTGGAGGTGGGCACCCTGCGGGCCCTGGGCTTCCGCCGCCGCGACGTTCTCCTGGCCTTCCTGGCCGAATCGCTTCTGCTGTCGCTCCTGGGCGGCCTGGCCGGCCTGGCCGGGGCCTCGCTGATGCAGCTGGTGCGCATCTCCACCACCAACTGGGCCACCTTTTCGGAGCTGGCCTTCAACTTCCGGCTCTCGCCGGTCATCGTGCTGGAGACCCTGGCTTTCGCCCTGGGCATGGGGCTGTTGGGCGGGGTGCTGCCGGCCCTGCGCGCCGCCCGCCTCAACATCGTGGAGGCCCTGCGCGCCGAGTGATGCCGGCAGCCCGTGGGGGTAACGCTCCGGCCGGCCGCTAGGCCAGGGAGCCCCAGGCCTCGGCGTCTTGGCCCGCCTGGTAGCACTCCACCCGGTCGCGGCCCCCGCGCTTGGCCCGGTACAGGGCCTGGTCGGCGCGGCGCAGGAACTCCTCCTGCGGCAGATTCTGCCCCGGTTCCAGGATGGCCAGGCCAAGGCTCACGGTGATGCGCAGGTCCTGGCCCCGGTAGTTGGTGGCCTGGGCGGCCACCTGGGCGCGTATCTTCTCCGCCGCCGCCAAGGCGCCCTCCAGGTCGCAGCGCGGCAGGATCACCGCGAACTCCTCGCCGCCGACGCGGGCGCAGGTGTCGTCGCCGCGGGTGCAGGCCCGAAGCACCCGCCCCAGGTCCGAGAGCACCTGGTCCCCGGCCTGGTGGCCGTGGTTGTCGTTGACGTTCTTGAAATGGTCGGCATCCAGGAGCAAGAGGCCCAGGGGATGGCCCAGGTAGCGCGCCAGGCGCAGTTCCTGTTCCAGGGCCTCCACGAAATGAGCGCGGGTGGACAGGGCCGTGAGGTAGTCGGTGGAGGCCACCAGGCGCAGGCGCATGGAGTTCAGCGCCACCGACATCTGTTCATCGGCCGTGGCCAGCACCCGCCGTTCGCCGCTCTGGAAGGGGTGCCGCAAGTCCCAGCGTCCCAGACCCCACAGCCCCACCGCCCGCTGGCGGGCCGTGAGCACCCGCACCTGGGCCGGGCCTTCCAGGCCGGGCAGCAGCCGGCGCAGAGAGGCGCTTCTCTCGGGCTGATCGGGGTCCGAGGGCGCCATGTCCAGCAAATCGGCGGGCACGCCCCTGAGCAGTGCCCACTGCTCTTGCAGGCCTGGCTTCAGGCCATGGCTGCCCACCAGGCGCAGCTCGCCGGCCTTGTAGCGGTACAGGAACAGAAAGCCGAAGTCAGCCTCCAGGGCCTGGGCCAGAAAGCGCAGCATGCGCCGGGCCGCCTGGGCCGGCTCCTTGACCTGGTTGATGACGCTGGTCAGCTCGCCCACCACGGTGAGCTGGCGCAGGTGGATGTCCAGCTCCTGGTTCTTGCGCTCCACCTCGGCGTAGAGTCTTAAGCTGTTCAGCAGGGTGCCGGCCAGGGTGGCGATGGCCTCCAGCATGCTCAAGGTCTCCTCGCCCCCGCAGCCCGGGCCGGCGGGGCCATGATCGGCGGCCAGGGCGCCGATGAACTCGCGCTCGCTGAACAGGGGGGCCAGGGCCACTTCCGAGCCCAGGCCCAGCACTTGGCGCACCGCCGGGTCGAAGAAGCTCTCCCGTCCCACCACCACCGGCAGGGCGCGGGTCAGGGCAAAGCTCTCGTAGACCATGGGGTCGGCCCCCAGGTTGGGGGGATGGGCGGCCAGGGCCGCCCGCAGGCCGGCCTCGTCCCCGGCCGGCCAGCGCAGGACACGGGTCTCCAGGTGCTGGCCTTTGAGCAGCATGAGCCAGGCCCGCCGGAAGCCCATCCGGCCCAGCAGGGCCTCGGTGATGCGGCCGCAGAGGTCATCCTCGCCCTCGGCCAGACGGAAGGAGGCGGCCACATGCAGCAAGAGTCCGGCGGCGCCGCCGTCGCGCCAGGGCCAGGCGGGCGCCGCCGTGTCCGGCGAGGGCGCGGTAAGCCGGCGGCCCAGGCTCAAGAAGTCCTCGTACTCATACCCCGCCGCCGCGGCCAGGGCGGCCTGGGTGCCCAGATCAGGGGCCGCCGCCGGCTCCAGGGCCTGCTCCACCTGCCTGGGGCTGAGCCCCGCGCGCCGGGCCAGATCCTCGGCGCCCATGCGGGCCAAGGCCTGGCGCAGGGCGGCTTGGAAGCGCAAGGTGACTTGCGAGGCCGGCGGCGGGGCCATGGCTGATCCTTTCGGGGGTGGGGCCGGGGCGGCCCATCGGCCTTGAACCGCCGCCGGCCCTCAGCTAGTATGATGTCACGTTCATTTTAGCCCAGGGGGGAGAAAAAGCCCATGGCCTCAGCCTTGATGCCCCCGCCTCTCCGCCGGCGGCTACCGCCGGCCCCGGCCTGACCGTGGAGCCCCAGGACCTGGAGCAGCGGGACCGGCGGGAGCTGTTGGCCCTGGCCCGCGAGCAGGAAGCGGCCCTGGCCACCTACAAGGAGACCCTGGCCCGCATCTACGCCGAATTCGACGCCAAGGTGGAGGAGCTGTCGCTCATCCGCCGGGTTTCCGACGTGCTGCGCCTGGCCCAGGACCTGCAAGACCTGGCCTGCGGCCTGGTGGAGGTGGTCATCGGCGAGCTGCCCGCCGACTTCGTCTGCCTGCTCCTCACCGACCCCGAGATGACCACCCTGTGCCCGGCGGCGCTGATGGACCGCGACTGGGAGGCGCCACGCAGCCTGCCCCGCCCCGAGCCGGGGCAATGCGTGCCCGTGGGCATAGGCCCGGTGGGCGCGGCTGTGGCCCAGGGGCGCATC
>JAKAGJ010000105.1 GCA_021815655.1 Deltaproteobacteria bacterium
CCATGGGGCCGGCCTCAATGGAGCTGCGCGGCTTGCAGATGGGCGGCAAGACCCACGAGGTCAAGATCACCCTGGCCGGGGTGGAGGTGGAGGGCCTGAGCATCAGCGACGGCGGCCGGCGCTTGAGCCTGGCGCGCAAGACCGCCAAGGACTTGGTGGTGACCAGCCCCGACCTGCCCCAGCCCCTGCGCTTCCCCAAGGTGGAGGCCCGCGACTACCAGCTCAACACCGACGCCCAGTGGAAGCACGGCCAGGGCAGCCTGGGCCAGCTCCTGATCCAGGGCGAAAAGGGCTTCGAGCTGACCATGAAGCAGATGACCTTCGACGCCGACACGCCCACCTGGCAGGATGGCAAGCCCTTCTTCCCCCTGGCCAAGATACAGGCCCGCCAACTGGCCTTGGCCCTGCCCGGCCAGCCGGGGCCGGAGCCCTCCCTGACCCTGGCCGAGGTCAACATGTCCCTGTCGCGCAAGCCCGAGCGCTACGCCGACCGCGTGGAGATCAAGGGCCTGACCTGGCGCGACAGGTCAGGCGACAAGCTTCAGGAAGCCCTGAAGGAGCTGGGCTACGACCGCCTGAGCCTGGACATGGCCTATGACTACGACTACGACCGCGCCGCCAAGGTGTTGGATTGCAAGGAGCTGACCCTGGCCGTGCCCCAGGCCGGGCGCTTCAGCCTGGGCTTCGTGCTCAAGAACCTGGACACCAACCTGGGCGGCGACAGCGCCCGCAACCTGGCGGCCCTGAAGGACAGCCGGCCGGTCAGCTTGAGCCTGCGCTACGAGGACGCCTCCCTGGCCGAGCGCCTGCTGGCCCTGGGCGCCAAGAAGGAGGGCCTGGACCTGGAGGCCTTTAGGGCCAAGCTCATCAAGGAGCTGCCGCCCCTGCCCGGCGCCCTGGACCCGGACCCGGCCCTGGTGGCCTTCCTCAACAAGCCCGGCAAGCTCTGCCTCAAGATCACGCCGCGCCAGGACATGACCGTGGAGGACCTGGCCAAGACCGGCCCCATCCTGCTGGCCATGCTCAACATCCAGTTGGACAACTGCGGCGGCGTGCCCGCCGGCGGGCAATAGCGGGTCGAGAGGCCGCGCGGCCAGGGTGGGCATCGCGGGCTCTCGGTGAGCGGCTGTACTGACTTTAATCCAAGACGGGCGGGGGCAAACCCCGCCCGTGTTTTTACCCCAGGGCCTAGCTCGGGAGCCGCCGGCACTGGCCCGGGGCGCCGGGCATTAGGCCCCGGGCAGCGGGTTGTTGAACTTGGTGAAGCGCTTGGCGAGGATGAGCCGGATCATGCGCAGGCCCAGCTTGAAGGCCACGAAGTGGTTGCCGGTCACGGAGCTTACGCCCACGCGCTCCTTGTAGTTCAGGGGAATCTGCACGTTTTTTAGCCCGGAACGGATGGTGGCCATCATCATCTCGGGGCCGAAGTAGTTGGCCTTGATGCGGCAGGTGGCCAGCACCAGTTCCAGGGCGCGGCGGTTCATGAGGCGGTAGGTGCAGCCCACGTCGCTAAGCGAGGTGGCGCCGTAAAGCATCTCCATGAGCTTGGCCACGCTCCAGTTGCCGAAGCGCAGGAACCAGCCCATGTTGGCGCCTTCCCAGATCAGGTCGTTCATGGTGCGCGAGCCGTAGACCACGTCGAAGTCGCGGCTGTACTCCAGGAGCTTGAAGATGTCGCGCTCCAGGAAGGTGCCGTCGGGCTCGCAGACCACCACCAATTGGCCCCGGGCCTCGCGCAAGCCGCGCATGATGGCCGCGCCGTAGCCCTGGTCAGGCTCCAGCACCTCGCGGGCCGCCGTGCCGGCCACCTCCTGGGAGGTTCCCTCCTTGGCGTTGTTGTTGATGACGATGATCTCGTCCAACACGCCCAGGGACGCGAAGTTGTTTATCACCTCGCGGATGGAGTCCTTCTCGTTGTAGGTGGGCAGGATCAACGAGACGCTTTGGCCGTGGTACATGTCAGCTCCTCTGGGCCACGATGAGCATCTGCTGGGCCATGATGGGCAGGCCTAGGCGCAGGTAGAGCCTGGTGAGCCAATAGGACTTGGGCAGCCGGCTCTTGATGGTCAGGGGCAGATAGCCCCCCCGCCGGTGCTCTATGGCAAAGCCCTGGGAGAGCAGGAGGCCGCACAAGGACTCGTCGGTGAAGATGCTTTGGTGGGTGTAGTCGTCGAAGTAGCGGCGATAGCACAGGCGGAAGTTGGGCTGGATCAGGATGAGCCGCCCCCGGGCCTTGAGCGCCCGCCGCGCCCCGGCCAGCAGGCTCTCCACCTGCCCCCGCTCCAGGTGCTCCAGCAGGTTGCTGGCGAAGATCACGTCCAGGGAGCCCGGCTCCAGGTAGTCCAGGTCCCAGGCCTGGCCCTGGCGGAACTCCACCCCCGGGGCCAGATGTCCCGCCGCCTGGGGCTCCAGGTCCAGGGCCAGCTTGCGGCCGGCGCGCACCTGGTTGATGAAATCGCCGTAGCCGCAGCCCAGGTCCAGCACCGCCGCGCCGGGCGGGATGAAGCGCGCCTCCAGGTCCTCCACGATGGCCCGCCAGACCTTGACCCGTCCGGGGTCGTGGGTGAAGCGGGCCTGGAAGTATTCCGACATGGGCTGCGCGCTTTCTACTCGGGTTGGACCAAAAAGGCCCCGGGCCTCCGGCGGCCACGTGGGCTGGGACCAAAATCCTACCGGCAGGGCCGCCTGCCGTCAACCGCTGGAATATCGGGGCTTATTTTGCCAGCCCCCCGGGCACCCGGCGCTGGGGGTCCAGGCGCACCAGGGTCAGCCGGGCCTGGTCGCCGCTGAGCGGCTCGCCGGCGGCGGCGGCCTCCTCCAGCATGTGGCGGGGCTTGGGCACCGTAACTTCCTCGCCGGTGAGCGCCGGGGCGCGCTGGCTGTGTTCCAGCAGGAAGTCGTACATCTCCTTTTGCATGTAGACCCTGGGCTCCGAGGTGCCGATGACCAGGTGGCGCGGCGAGGGGCGGTCGGGGGTCTCTATGATCCAGTCGCTGTGGTAGAGCTGGCGGTAGTCCTTTGGCAGCTCCCAGGCCTTGAGGAAACCGGGGTAGAGGCTGTCCAGGCGCCACAGCAGGCGGCCGGCCAGGGAGTGGTCGTCCCGCACGGCCCGGTACAGGGAATCCACGTGCCGGCCCTGGTAGTAGAAGCCGTCGGGCTTGACCTGGCCGCGGAAGTTGCCGATGTAGCCGGCCTCGGTATGGTTGTACAGGGACAGCTCGTAGAAACCCGGGGTGCGGGCGTCGCCGATCTTTTGCCCCAGCTCCAGGGAGGCCTGGCGCAGGGTGTGGGTCACGTCGCTGAAGTAGCGCCAGGCGTACTTGATATTGGCCGGCAGCAGCAAAAGCCCGGCCAGGCCCAGGGCCAGCGCCGCCACGCGCAGCCGGCGGCGCAGGATGAGCCAGTAGAGCAGGCCGCCGCCGGCCAGGAGCGCGGCCACCAGCCAGGGCAGGTGCCGCGCCTGGCCGAAGACCAGGGGATGGGCCTGGCGCAGCGCCAGCAGGTAGAAGGCATAGGCAAAGACCAGACCGGCCAGGATACCCGGCCGGGGGGCCAGCTCCAGGGCGCGCCAGTCAAGGGCGGCGCGCGCGGCCAGCACCAGCCCCAGGTAGCCAAAGGGCATCAGGGCGTAGTAGCGGTGCCAGCTCATGTCATAGACGATGCACTGGAAGAAGAATATCCCCGCCCCGGCCATGAGGGCCGCCTCCAGCTCGCCGGCGCCCCGGCGCCCTTGCAGGCAGCGCAAGAGTAGCCAGGCCAACAGGCCGAAGATCCAGGCCGAGTGCACGTAGAGGGTGCCCAGGGCGGCCAGGCCGCCCACCTTCACATTGAGCATGTCCAGAAAATTGGCGGTGATCTCGCGGCTGAAGGCCGGCAGCAGCAGGCGGCCGCTGGTGCCGAACATGCGCCAGGAGAAATACATGGCCCCGTCCAGGTGGGGGATGATCCACAAGAGGCCGGCCAGGCCCAGCACCAGCCCCAGCCCCAGGTGGGTCCAGCCCAGGGCCGCCGGGTCGCCGGCGGCCAGGCCCCGCCAGCCATGGCGCAGCCAGGTGTAATAGACAAAGCCCAAGGGCGCCAAGAGCAAGAGCAGGTTGCGCAGGAGCATCAGGGCCTGGCCGGGGGAGGAGGTCAGGGCCTTGGCCGCCAACAGGCCCCACAGGAGCAGATTGGCCAAGAGCCACCAGGCCAGGGCCAGCCGCCCCCGGGGCTCGCCCCGGCGCAGGGCCCGGCGGGCCTGAAGCCCCATGTCCCCCAGGAAGTAGACCAGGGGCAACAGCGGCCACAGCACCAGGCCCAGGTTGAAGGCGCGGTCGCCGCCCAGGACCAGGAGGTCCAGCAGCAGATACAGGGTGGGGGCGTAGAGAAGAAGCCCCCGCGCCCAGGGGCGCCAGGGCTCGGCCTGGCTCGGCGCCGGCTCAAGGCTAAAGCGCCAGCGCAGTTGCATGAAGACATAGGGGAACAGGGGCCAGAGAAAGGCCGAGAGCTTGTAGCAGAAGGCCAGGCCGCAGAAGACCCCGGCCAGCCAATGGCGCAGGCGGCTCTGGCCGTCGCGGGCGCTGACCAGGCACAAGAGCGTCAGGGCGACCAGCCCGGTCTGGGCCGAGTCCACGGCCCCGGTGCGCGACATCTCGTTCAAGGGCGGCAGCAGGCTGACCAAGAGCAGGCTCAGGATGAGCCAGCCCCGGCTGCGGTATTGCCGCCACACCAAAAAGCAGATGACGGCCTTGGTCAGGGCCATGAACAAAAAGGCGTTGGCGCGCAGGCCGGTGAGCGTCAGGCCGAAAAGCTGAAAGCCCAGCCACAGCAGGAAGGAATGCAAGGGGATGAGGAAGACCGGCCGCCAGTCGTCCAGGTAGGGGCGGAACCACACCCCGTGCAGGTATTTGACGCGGGCCGAGTGGGCGAAAGCCATCTCGTCGCCAAAGGCGGTGCCGTTTAGGAAGGCCGGCAGGCGGTCGGCCTCCAGGAGCCGGAAGTTGTAGACCAGGCCGGCGGCGAAGACGGCCAGGGCCAGCCACAACAGCCAGCGCGGGCAGTCGGCGCCGCCGGTGGGGCTGGGGGTGTGGGTTGGGTCAGCCATGCTCTGATTCCACCATGCGCGTGATGACGCCGGGGCCGGTCCCTTTAGACCAGGCCGCCCAGGGCCAGGTCCAGGATGCGGCGGCAGCGCTGGGTCCAGCTAAAGGGCTGCACCTCCCGCCAGGCGTTGTGGGCCAGCAGTTGGGCCAGGGCCGCGTCGTCTATGGCGCGCTCGATGGCCTGGGCAAAGGCCTCCAGGTCGCCGGGGGGCACCAGGAGGCCGCTATGGCCGGCCTTGAGCACCTTGGCCACCGTGGGCACCGCCGTGGCCACGATGGGCCGGCGGGCGGCCATGTATTCAAAGAGCTTCAGGGGGCTGGTGGTGTGGATGTCCATCACCGTGTGGGCGCGCTCCGGCTGGTAGGGCAGGAGCAGGCAGGTGGCGGCCTTCAAGTAGCCGGGCAGGGCCGCGTTGGGCATAAAGCCCGTGAAGGCCACGTTGCCCACCCCCCGCTGGCGGCACCACTGCCGCCAACGCCTGAGGTCCTCGGGAAAGCCGCCCACCAGCAAAAAGCCCAGGTCCTGGCGGCCGGCCAGCAAGCGGGCCGCTTCCAGGATCACCTCGATGCCCTTGTCGGCATAGAGGTGGCCGGCGTAGACGGCGTAGTGCCTGTCCGGGTCCAGGCCCAGTTGCCGCCGCCAGGGCTGGGGGTCGTCGGCCACCAGAAAGCGCTCCAGGTCCACGCCGTCTTCCAGCACCAGGATCTTCTCGGCGGGCACCCCCCGCCGGGCGTGTTCGGCCGCGATGTCGGCGTGGATGGTAATGAGCCCCCGAAAGGCAGGCAGGCCGGCCACGGCGTGGATGGCCGCCAGGTGGGGGTTGTCGTAGTTGGTGGTGTGGGTTTCCACCACCGTGGGGATGCCGGCCCGGGCGGTCAGGACCGGGGTGAGGTAGGAGCGGGCGTAGACCAGCCCCAGTCCCTCCTGGCCGGCCAGCTCGGCGGCGCGCTGGGCAAACAGCGGGTCGTTCTGGGTGTTGCCCCGGAACCAGGCCCCCAGGGAGGGCGGCAGCCAGGTGATGTCCAGGCGCTGGCGGATGCCGTAGTGGGCGCCCAGGTCCCTGAAGCGCCAGCGGTTGCGCGCCGCCCTGAGGCTGTTGGCCGTGACCACCCGCGTCTGGTGCCCCAGGGCGGCCAGGCCCTGGGCCGTCTTCATCACGCTGAAGCTGTGCGCCCACAGGGAGGGTATGTCGGCGTCGCTGAACACCCCGATCTTCATGCCACTGCTCCCGCGTTCCCGGCCGCCGCCCGCCGGGTGGCCGCCGCCAGGGCCTCCACCAGACGCCGGGAGGCCTGGCCGTCCAGGGGCTCCAACTGCTGGGCCCGGCAGCGGGCGCGGCCCGGGGCGTCGCGGCGTGGGTCGGCCAGATAGGCCTTGAGGGCCTGGTCCAGCTCCTGGTAGCTCTCCACCAGGCTCAAGCCCCCGCTCTCGACCACCGGCTGGTAGTGGTCCAACTCGTACCAGCGGCGCACGCTCTGGGCGGGGGGCACCTCCAGGTCGCCGTCGAAGCCCAGGCCCACGGTGCAGGTGTCCAGGGCGATGGCGTCCAGGCAGATGGTGCCCGCGGAGGCCAGGAGCACCGCGCTGTGCTTGAGCAGGTTGGCCAGGAAATCCAGACGCCCCCAGGCCGGGGGCGGCACCAGCACCCGGGGGGGATCGGCCAGGTGGCCGAAGCGCTCCCGCCAGCCGTTGTCGTTGGGGTGGGGCCGGATCACCAGGGTCACGTCCTGGGTGGCCGGGTCGCGGGCCAGGCTCTTTGCCAGGTGTTGGGCGATGCCCGGCTCGTGGGGACCCAGGCGGGCGCTGTTGGCCCCCAGGAGCACCAGGCGCCGGTCAGACGGGAGCCCCAGCTCGGCCAG
>JAKAGJ010000106.1 GCA_021815655.1 Deltaproteobacteria bacterium
TTCCGATCTGGTGGTGCCGGCACGGGCGGCATATTCCCACTGGGCCTCGCTAGGCAGGCCGAAGGCCTGGCCGGTGACCTGGCTCAGCCAGGCGCAATAGGCCTGGGCGTCCTGCCAGCTCACCTGCACCACCGGGTGGTCGCCGCGCCCTTCAATGCCGCTGCCCGGCCCCCTGGGGTGGCGCCAGTCAGCGCCCGGCACGGCCACCCAGCCCTTTTGCCATACCTGCCCCGAGCCTTGGCGCTCCGCATCGCTGACATAACCGGTGGCGGCCACGAAGGCCGCGAACTCATCGTTGGTCACAGGGGTCACGGCCAGGCGGAAGGGGCGGCTGATGACCACCCGGTGCTGGGGATGCTCGCGCAGGTAGTATTTCTCCTGGCCGCCGCCCTTGGCCACCACCTCCTGGGGGCTCTGCTCGGCGCCCATGAGGAACTCGCCAGCCGGCAGCGTCACCATGGCTGGCGCCGGCGCCTTGCTCCCCGCCTCCGGCAGGGCGCAGCCCGCCGCGCCCAGCATGGCCCACAACGCCAACAGCGCACCCAGTATTGCCTTCATGGTCCGACTCCTTTTCCCGCCGCCCCAGCCTGGGCCGCGCCAGCCCACCCGGTGGCGAAAGCGCCGCCCCTAGTTTAACGCATGCCGGCGGCTCGTCGCGGTAAAACCCGCTGGGGCGCGGCCCAAGGCCGGCGTGGAAGCGCGGGCGCGAAAAAGGTATTCTTAGGCCCCAAGACCGCGAGTCCGGCCAGGCCATGCCCTGGCCTCCCTTTAAGAAAGGCGCGCCGCTTGAGCCAACCGTCCCCATATCCCCAGGCCCCGGCCCCCCGCGTGGCCCTCATCAAGATTTGGCAGGGCACCCTGCAACCGCCGCGGCCGCCCCTGGGCATCTTGTTCGTGGGTGGGGCCCTGAAAAAGGCCGGCTTGGCGGTGCGTGCCTTTCATTGGACCAGGGACGAGGCCTTGGCCCGGCTGGATGAGGTGATCGCCTTTCAGCCTTTCCTGGTGGGCTTTTCCATCATCACCGGTGATCCCTTGAGCCTGGTGCTGGACTGCGCGCAAAAATTGCGCCAGGCCTTGCCCGGGGCGCGGGTGATGTTGGGCGGCGTGCACGCCACCGTGGAGCCCACCCAATGCCTGGCCGAGGAGGCGGTGGACTTCGTGGTGCTGGGCGAGGGCGAGGTCACGGCTGTGGAACTGGCCCGGCGATTGAGCCAGGGGCTGCCCATCGAGGACGTGGCCGGGCTGGGCTTCAAGCGCCAGGGCCGGCCGGTGGTCAATCCCCGGCCGCCCTTGCTCAAGGACCTGGACCAGGTGGAGCCCGACTGGTCGCTCATCGACATCGAGAAATACATCGCCCCGGAGTACGAGGGCGTCAGCCGCATGCTCTTCGGCTACGTGGCCAGCCGGGGTTGCCCCCATGCCTGCGGGTTCTGCTACAACCATTTCTTCAACCAACGCACCTGGCGCCATCCCTCGGCGGCCAAGGTCATCGCCGACGTCAACGGCCTGGTGAGCCGTCACCGCCTGGGGGGCGTGTTCTTCTACGACGACAACTTCACGGCCAACAAAAAGTGGGCCTTGGAGGTGATCGACGGTCTGGCCACCAAGGGCATGCACATCGAGACGCGCATCGATTACCTCAATCCGGCCTTCATCGCCCAGCTCACGGAAAAGGGCGTGGGCAGCCTGTTCATCGGCGTGGAGTCGGGCTCCCAGCGAATCTTGGGCGTGTTGAACAAGGGCTTCCAGGTGGCCGACACCCGGCGGGTGGTGCGGGAACTCAAGGCCTTCCCGGGCTACGTCATGCTTTCCTTCATCGTGGGCGTGCCCAGCGAGACCCTGGCCGAATATCAAGAGACCCTGCGCCTGGTGGTCTGGTGCCTGGAGACATTGCCCCGCGTGGGCTTTACCCTGGGCTTCTACCTGCCCTATCCCGGCACGCCGCTCTATGAGCAGTGCGTGCAGCGCGGCTTCGAGCGCCCCCAGGCCATGGCCGATTGGGAGAAGCTGGACCGCTGGGGCCGCACCAGCATGGCCATCCCCTGGACGCAGGGGTTCACCCTGCAATCGGGCGAGGTGCTCAACCTGCGGCGCACGCTGCTAAGGATGAAGCGCCTGCGCGACCGGCCCGACTGGCGCGGCCGCCTCTGGTACGGCCTCTTGAGGGCAGGCTTCTTGGCCTCGGCCACCCCCCGGGGCGCTTGGCTGACGCGGCTGGTGGCGGCCCTGGACTGGCTGGGCGGACTACCCGCGCGCCTGCGGGGCCGCGGCGGCCCTGAGCCCAAACCTGCCGAGAACTAACTTAATCCATGACGCCAAAAAAGAGGGCGGGGATAAATCCCGCCCGTCTTGTCTTTCCGCGCAATCCGCGACATCTATCCCTAGCTCATGCCCCCCAGGCGGCAGGTCGCGCCCGTCTCGGGGTCGGGAGACTCCTCGGAGTAATGGCAGGCCACCAGGTGGCCCGGAGTCAGGGGGCGCAGCTCCGGGGCCTGGCGGGCGCAACGGGCCAGGTGGGCCAGGCCGCAGCGCCGGAAAAAGGCGCATCCCGCCGCGCCGGAGGCCGGCCGTTCCGGTGAGACCAGGGTGCCGTAACGCGGCAGGGAGGCGCAGTCGCCGAACTTGGGCGTGGCGTCGATCAGGGCCTGGGTGTAGGGGTGGCGCGGATTGCTTATGATGGTTTCGGCCGGCCCCACCTCCATCAGGTGGCCGCGGTAGATCACCGCGATGCGGTCGCAGAGGTAGCGCGCCGCCGCCAGGCTGTGGGTGATGAGGATGATGGTGGTGTCCAGGCGCTGGCGCACCTCCAGCAGGATGTCGAAGATCTGGGCCGAGTAGGAGGCGTCCAGCATGGAGGTGGGCTCGTCGGCCACCAGCACCTTGGGCCCCAGGATCATGGCCCGGGCGATGGCCACGCGCTGGCGCTGGCCGCCGCTGAGCTGGTGGGGGAAGCGATAGGCGTAATCCTCGGGCGGGGCCAGCCCCACGGCCTTTAGGGTGGCCAGGACCTTCTCCAGACGGCTCTTGCCGTCGCCGATGCGGTTGGTCACCAGGGGCTCGGCCACGCTGTCCAGGATGGATATCTGGGGGTTCAGGGACTGATAGGGGTCTTGAAAGATGATCTGCACCTGGCGCCGGTAATCGCGCAGGGCCTGTCCCTTCAAGGTGCCGTAGGAGCGCCCCTGGAGCACCATCTCGCCCTGGTCGGCCTTCTCCAGCCCCACGATGAGGCGGCCGCAGGTGGTTTTGCCGCTGCCGCTCTCGCCCACCAGCCCGAAAATCTCGGCGGGCCTGAAATCCAGGGAAATCTGGTCGAGGGCCACCACGTCCTGGCCGCCCCCCCGGCCGGAGCGCCCGCGGCTGCGGTAGTGCTTGCTGATGCCGCGCAGCTCCAGGATGGGAGCCGGTGAGAGGGTTTGGTCCATGGCTCTTTCCCTTGCCCGCTACTCGCAGTGGTCGCAGAGCACGAAGTGGCTGTCGCTGAATTGCCGCCACTGGGGCGGTTCCAGCTTGCAGGAGTGTCCGCTGACCGGACAGCGGGCGCAGAAGCGGCAGCCGGGCAATTGTCCGATCAACCGCGGCGGCTCGCCGGCTATGGGACTCAAGCGCCGGCGCGCCCCCCCCAGGGCCGGGAAGGAACCCAGCAGCGCCCGGGTGTAGGGGTGCCTGGCCTGGCTGAAGACCTCCGCCACGCTGCCGGTCTCCACCATCTGGCCGGCGTACATGATGCCGATGTGGTGGCAGACCTCGGCCACGATGGAGATGTCGTGGCTGATGAAGATGATGCCGATGTTGAATTCTTTTTGCAGGCTCTTGGTCTCTTGCAGGATTTGGTCCTGAACGATGACGTCCAGGGCCGTGGTGGGCTCGTCGGCCACGATGACCTTGGGGTTGCAGGCCAGGGCCATGGCGATCACCGCGCGCTGCTTCATGCCGCCGCTGTACTGGTGGGGATAGTCGCGCAGGCGCTCCAGGGGCAGGCCCACCAGCTGGTAGAGCCCCTCCACCTGGCTCAAGGCCTGGGCGCGGGGCATCTGGGGATTATGGGTCAGGATGGCCTCGGCGATCTGCTCGCCCACCCGCTGCACGGGATTCAGGGCGTTCATGGCCGCCTGGAAGATCATGGCGATCTCCCGCCAGCGCAGCTCACGCCACTGCTGCCGGGTCAGGGCCAGCAGGTCGCGGCCGGCCAGGGTGATGCCGCCGCCGGTGACCCGGCCGTTCCGGGGCAAGAGCCCCATCAGGGCCATGCCGATGGTGGTCTTGCCACAGCCGCTTTCGCCCACCAGCCCCAGGGAGCGCCCCTGCTCCAAGGAGAAGGAGACGTTGTCCACGGCCTGCAACAAGCCCCGCTTGGTGCGGTAGGCGATGGACAGGTTATGCACCTCCAGTAGCGCCACGCTAGACCGTCCCGTTCTCTTCGCGCAGGCGCGGGTCCAGCACTTCGTCCATGGCCCGGCCCAGCAGATAGAAGGACAGGGTAAGGAGCGAGATGCACAGGCCCGGCGGAAACAGCCAGTAGGGGGCCTGGAACATGTGCCCGGTCTTCCACACCCATTGCAGCATCATGCCCCAGCTTACCGTGCTCGGGTCGCCAAAGCCCAGGAAGGCCAGGGCCGCCTCGATGATGATGGCCGCCGTGACCCTGAAGGTCATGTACAAGAAGGCCAAGGGCAGCACGTTGGGCATGATGTGCCTGAAGACTATGCGCGTGTGCGAGGCCCCGGCCACGCGGGCGGCGTCGATGAAAGGCCGGCTTTTAAGGCTCAAGGTCTGGGCGCGTATCACCCGCGAGACTCCGGGCCAGCGGAAAAGGGCGATCAAGAGCACGATGGTCCAGATGTCCAGCTTGCCAAACAGGGCCGAGAGCATCAGCACCACCAAGAGCGTGGGCAGCACCATGATGATCTCGGCCAGGCGCATCAAGAGGGTATCCACGATGCCGCCGGCGTAGCCCGCCACCATGCCGATGCTCACCCCCAGCACGATGCTCATGAAGGCCGCGCTCACCCCCACCATGAAGGCCACGCGGGTGCCGGCCAACAACTGGCTCAGGATGTCGCGCCCCATGAAGTCGGTGCCCAGCCAGTGGCGGGCGCTGGGACCGACCGAGTGCAGCACCAGCGGGTCCACGCCGGTCATGGGGTGGTACATGGGGTCGATCATGGGCGGCACGAAGCTCAAGAGGGCCATGGCCGCGAAGATGGAAAGCAGGATGAGACCGGCCAGGCCCAGGGGGTTCCTGCTGAAGATATGCCAGTTCTCGGCCAGGCGGTCGCGCCAGGGGGAGCGCCGGGGCGGCGCCGCGGCGGTGGTGATTGGCTCGCTGTTGGTGGTCACGGGCTAATACCTTATGCGCGGGTCGAAGTAGGCGTAGAGCACGTCCACCACCAGGTTGGCGAACAGCACCACCATGGCGATGAGCAGGAAGGAGGCTTGGGCCAGGGGGTAGTCGTTCTGGCTCACGGCCAGCACCAGCTCGCGGCCGATGCCCGGCCAGCTGAAGACCGTCTCGGTGAGCGCGCCACCGTTGATGGAAAAGGCCAGTGACAGGCCCACGCTGGTGATCACCGGCAGCCAGGCGTTGGGCGCGGCGTGGTGGTTTCTTATGGCCCGCTCGCTCAGTCCCTTGGCCCGGGCGGTGATGATGTAGTCCTCGCGCAGGGTTTGCAGCATGCTGGAGCGCATCACCAAAAGGTAGCTGCCGAAGTGCATGATGAACAGGGTAATCATGGGCAGCACCATGTGGTAGAGCACGTCCAGGGCCTTGTCCCACAGGCCGCTGGTGGGGTCCAGCCAGACCTCGGCCGAGATCATGCCGTTGATGGGCAGCCAGCCCAGCTTGTAGCCGAAAACCCAGATGAAAATAAGCGCCAGCCAGGGCAGGAACAGGGTGTGGGTCACCAGGGCCGCCACGGTGAGCAGGATGTCCGTGCCTCGGCCCTTCTTCCAGGCCGCGATCTTGCCCCAGGAAATGCCCACCAGGGCCGAGAGCACCATGGCCGTGGAGAAAAGCAGGATGGTGTTGGGCAGCTTGGCCATGATTACCTGCCATACCGGCAGGCCGTAGTGGAAGGAATACCCGAAATTGCCGGCCACGAAATTCTTTAGGTACTGGAGGTACTGCTGGCCGATGGGCTTGTCCAGACCCAGTTGGGCGATGAGATTGGCCGCCTCCTCGGGGCTTAAGGATGGGTCCACCATGCGCGAGATCGGGTCGCCGGGGGCCAGGCGGAAAAGCACGAAGAGGATGGTGACGATCAGGAAGAGGATCACCACGATCTGGCCCAGGCGGCCTATGACGTACCTGGCCATGGGCTACCTCTCCGCCGCAGGGGCCTGGCCCTGGGGCTTCAGCTGGCACAGGGACCACAGGTTGCCGATGCCGCCCACCATGGGCACCCAGCCCTCGAAGCGGTCCCGCCGCGCCGCCTCCACCAAGAGGGGGTTGTACAGGGGCAGGAAGGGCACGTCGCGTTGCAGAAGCCGCTGCATCTCCAGCACCAGGGGCCGGCGCTCCTCGGGCTCCAGGGTCTTGGCCGCCTTTTCGGCCAAGGCGTCGAAATCTGGGTTGTGGTAGCCGCTCATGTTCCAGCCGCCGTGGCTGTCGTTCTTGCTGACAAAAAAGGCGCTGACCCAGGCCGGGTCCAGGGACAGGTTGCCGTAGCCCAGGACAAAGCTGTCGAAGTCGTGCTGTCCCTTGACCTTTTGCAGCAAGGCCCCGAAGGACATGGGCCGGGCCGTGGCGTTGATGCCCACCTGCATGAGCCATTCCTGGATCATCATGCCGCTCATGGCCCGCTGGGGGTCGTAGTCGGCCGGCGGGGTGAGGATGGTGATCTCGGGCACCTTCTGGCCGTCGGGCCTGAGCAGGCAGGTGCAGTTTTGCACCCGGCCGGCCTGATCCAGGGGGTGGGTCTCCCAGGTGTAGCCGGCC
>JAKAGJ010000107.1 GCA_021815655.1 Deltaproteobacteria bacterium
TCGCGCTTCTTGCTGATGACCACGGGGTTGTTGAGATTTTCAAGTATTTGGTAGAGGTCGCCAGCGGTCAGCTCCTCCAGCACCACGGTCACCGGCAGCCGGCCCACGAATTCGGTCTCAAAGCCAAATTCCACCAAGTCCTGGCTGGTGATCTTGTGGAAGTATTCCTGGTCCTTGCCTGGCTGGCGCATCTCGGCGGCAAAGCCCACGGCCTTCTGGTTCAGGCGCTTCTTGATGATCTCCGGCAGGGTGCCGAAGGCCCCGGACATAATAAAGAGGATATGCCGCGTGTTCAGCGAGCGCTTTTCGCGCTTGCCGGTCTTGCGGTACTTTTCGATGGCCTGGATCTGGCTGATGGGATCATGGGCCGCCTTGAGGTCCACCTCGGTTTCTTCCATGGGCTTCAAGAGGGCGCGCTGCACGCCGGTGCGGCTGACGTCGGGGCCGATGAGGCTGTGAGAGCTGGCGATCTTGTCCACCTCGTCGATGTAGACGATGCCGTACTGGGCCATCTCCAGGTCGTCGCCGGCCTCGTGCACCAGGTCGCGGATGAGATCCTCAACGTCACCGCCCACATAGCCGGTTTCACTGAACTTGGTGGCATCGCCCTTGACAAAGGGCACGCCCATCTTGGCGGCGATGAGCTTGACCATGTAGGTCTTGCCCACGCCGGTGGGTCCGATCATCAGCACGTTGTTCTTGATAAGGCCCACGCCGTCGGCCGGGTCGTTCCCTCCGCGCTGGGCCAGATAGCGGGCGCGGTTGAAGTGAGTGCAGACCTTGGTGGCCAACACGGCCTTGGCCTCGTCCTGGCACACGATGTACTGGTCCAGGTAGGCCACCATCTCCTCGGGGCGCATGGCGAAATTGATGCGCGACCACACGCTGTCCTCGTCGATTTTGTCGGGCTTGGGCATCGGGCACAACCGCGGGGCCAGGGCGCGGCTCTTCTCGCCGTACTTCTGGTCCAGGTATTCGCTGAGCTGGCGCTCCAACTGCTTGGGGTCGCCGCATCCGCGCTGGCTGTCCTCGCCGTTAAGTGGCTTGTCCATGCTGCGGTTTTCCTTATGAAGAATTTTGGGCTCCTTGGCCCGCCCACCCCAAAGGTGGTTTTTGCCAATGTCTTGAATATAAGACCCACTACCGCCTGCCGCAAGGATGGCCCACGGCTAGCGCTTGGGTAGGGGGCCTGATTTTTCAGGTTGCCAAGCTGGCGGCTTTGTGTAATATTACCACGGTTGTCGCCCTACTCCCTACTGGGCAGGGTCCCAAGTTGCTTGCCGGTGGTCTTGCCAAGGTGGGGACGGTGGGGTATATTCCGAGCTTCGGCTGGCGTAGCTCAATTGGCAGAGCAGCTGATTTGTAATCAGCAGGTTGCGGGTTCGATTCCCATCGCCAGCTCCAGCCAGTGGCCAGCCGGCTGGAGGCCCATGGGCGGTGGCGAGGGCCCTTCTGGCGCGCGTCCGCCAGGGAGTGCGATGCCTCGGCCGGAGATGAGCTCATATAATCAAGTGGTGAGGTTCCCGAGCGGCCAAAGGGAGCAGACTGTAAATCTGCCGGCGAAGCCTTCGGAGGTTCGAATCCTCCCCTCACCACCAAATAGTAGCAAGACGATCCGAGCGGCGTGGCCGCCGGTGCGATGATAAGACAGCTAAGCTAGAAGACAGGCCCACGTAGCTCAGTAGGTAGAGCACTTCCTTGGTAAGGAAGAGGTTCATCGGTTCGATCCCGATCGTGGGCTCCAGCAGGTTTTTTAGGCCGAAGCGTATAGGGCGACAAATAAGGGCGCCCCAGATCCTTATCGCCACAAGGAGAGGTCCCCATGGCCAAGGCGAAGTTCGAGCGCAAGAAGCCGCACGTAAACGTTGGCACCATCGGTCACATCGATCACGGCAAGACGACGTTGACGGCCGCGATCACCAAATGCCTGGCGACCTACGGCCAGGCCAAGTTCGTGGCCTTCGATGAGATCGACAAGGCCCCCGAGGAGCGCGAGCGCGGCATCACCATCGCCACGGCGCACGTGGAGTACGAGACCAAGAAGCGGCACTACGCCCACGTGGACTGCCCCGGCCACGCCGACTACATCAAGAACATGATTACGGGCGCGGCGCAGATGGACGGCGCCATCCTGGTGGTGGGCGCCGACGACGGCCCCATGCCCCAGACCCGTGAGCACATCCTCCTGGCCCGCCAGGTGGGCGTGCCGGCCATCGTGGTCTTCCTGAACAAGGTTGACATGGTGGACGACGAGGAGCTGATCGAGCTGGTGGAGCTGGAGCTCAGGGAGCTTCTTAGCAAGTACGAGTTCCCCGGCGACGACACGCCCATCATCAAGGGCAGCGCCTTGAAGGCCCTGAACTGCGGCTGCGGCAAGGGCGACTGCCCCGACTGCAAGCCGATCCTGGACCTGATGGAGGCGGTGGACAGCTTCATTCCCACGCCTGTGCGCGACGTTGACCAGCCCTTCCTGATGCCGGTGGAGGACGTGTTCAGCATCTCCGGCCGCGGCACCGTGGTGACCGGCCGCGTGGAGCGCGGGGTGATCAAGATCCAGGAGGAAGTGGAGATCATCGGCATCCGTCCCACCATCAAGACGGTGTGCACGGGCGTGGAGATGTTCCGCAAGATTCTGGATCAGGGCCAGGCCGGCGACAACGTGGGTCTTCTGCTGCGCGGCACCAAGCGCGACGAGGTCGAGCGCGGGCAGGTGGTGGCCAAGCCGGGTTCGATCAAGCCGCATACCAAGTTCAAGGCCGAGGTGTACGTGCTCAGCAAGGAGGAGGGTGGCCGCCACACTCCGTTCTTCAACGGCTACCGTCCGCAGTTTTATTTCCGCACCACCGACGTGACTGGCGTGGCCACGCTGCCCGAGGGCATTGAGATGGTCATGCCCGGCGACAACGTGTCCATCGAGGTGAACCTGATCACGCCCATCGCCATGGAAAAAGAAATTCGCTTCGCCATCCGCGAAGGCGGCCGCACCGTGGGCGCCGGCGTCGTCAGCGACATCATCGAGTAGATAGGCCCCAGACCGGCCTCGCTGGCCGGTCCGTACAAAGGAAGCGCGGGAGTTTCCTCATGATAACGAACCAGAAGATCCGCATCCGGTTGAAGGCCTACGATCACAAGCTGCTGGACCAGTCGGCGGCCGAGATCGTGGAGACCGCGCGTCGCACCGGGGCCAAGGTGGCGGGGCCCATACCCCTGCCCACGGTTATCAACAAATTTTGCGTGCTGCGTTCGCCGCACATCGACAAAAAGAGCCGCGAGCAGTTCGAGATCCGGACACACAAGCGTCTCCTGGACATCCTGGAGCCCACCCAGCAGACGGTGGACGCCCTGATGAAACTTGACCTGTCCGCCGGCGTGGACGTCGAGATCAAGCTCTAGGCTTGGGCGAGGGTTACGGTCATGTTAAAGGGTTTGATCGGTAAGAAGGTGGGCATGACCCGCCTGTTCATGGAAGAGGGCCGGGCCGTACCGGTCACGGTGCTGGAGGTCGGCCCCTGCACGGTGGTGCAGGTCAAGACGCCGGCGCGCGAAAAATACTCGGCGGTGCAACTGGGCTTCGGCCAAAAGAAGGTCAGCCGGGTCAACAAGCCGCTCACCGGGCATTTCAAGAAGGGCGGCTGTGAGCCCCTGGCCATCCTGAAGGAATTCAAGGTGACCGAGGACGCCGGCCTGGCGGTGGGACAGCAGATCACCGCCGAGTTGTTCGCGGTGGGCGACAAGGTGCACGTCACCGGCAGCAGCAAGGGCCACGGCTTCACCGGCGTGGTCAAGCGGCACAACTTCGGCGGCGGTCGCAAGACCCACGGCTGCACCACCCACGACGCGCCCGGCTCCATCGGCGCCAGCGCCGACCCCTCGCGGGTCATGCGCGGCAAGAAGATGCCGGGCCAGCACGGCAACCAGCAGCGGCAGGTCCGCAACCTCAAGGTGGTCGACGTGCGGCCGGACATGAACTTGGTGCTGGTCAAGGGCGCCGTTCCCGGCGCCAACGGCGGCATCGTCATCCTGGAAAAGGCCTAAAGCGGCCACACCCGACAGGTGAGCAACATGCCTACGGTTGAGGTATACGACGCGAATAAGCAGAAGGTGGGGGAGATCGAGCTGTCGGAGGCAGTCTTCGGCGCCGAGATCAAGCCCTACCTGCTGCACGAAGTGGTGATCTGGCAACTGGCCAAACGCCGCCAGGGCAATGCCTGCACCAAGAGCCGCCACGAAGTGCGCGGCGGCGGCAAGAAACCCTGGCGCCAGAAGGGCACCGGCCGGGCGCGCTCGGGCAGCCGGCGCAGCCCCCTGTGGCGGGGCGGTGGCGTGGCCTTCGGTCCCAAGCCTCGGGACTACGGCTACACCTTGCCCAAGAAGGTCAAGAAAGCGGCCCTGAAGGTGGCTCTGTCCGACAAGCTCAAGGAAGAGAAGCTCACCGTGATGCGCGGCTTCGACCTGAGCGAGATCAAGACCAAGGCTTTCGTGGAGGTGCTCAAGCGCTTCGCCACCGATGACGCCTTGATCGTCACCGCCGGGCCGGACTTGAATCTGGAAAAGAGCAGCCACAACGTGCCCAAGATAAAGGTGCTCAGGGCCGAGGGGCTCAACGTCTACGACATCCTGCGCTATGACCGCCTTCTGCTCTTGGAGCCGGCGGTGGCGAGAATCGAGGAGGCGCTGTCGTGAAGGACCTGCGTCAGGTAGTCCGGCGCCCGCTCATTACCGAGAAGGGCACGCTGGCCAAGGAAGCGAACAACCAGCTCGTCTTCGACGTGGACCGCCGTTCCAACAAGGTGGAGATACGCCAGGCCGTGGAGCAGGTGTTCAAAGTCAAGGTGCTCAAGGTCCGCACGGTCAACTGCGAGGGCAAGAAGAAGCGCATGGGTCGCATCATGGGCCGGCGCAGCGACTGGAAAAAGGCCTACGTGACCCTGGCCCCCGGCCAGAGCGTGGAGTTCTTCGAAGGGGCCTAATGCCTAGCGGCAAGCGAGTGTGAGAGAGAGACGTCCCTATGGCCATCAAAAAATTCAAGCCGACCTCGCCGGGCCGCCGCTTCGCCACCCAGTTGGTGCGCGATGAGGTCACCCGCACCGAGCCCGAAAAGAGCCTGCTGGAGCCTTTGCGCAAGACCGGCGGCCGCAACGCCCACGGCCGCGTCACCGCGCGCCACAAGGGCGGCGGGCACAAGCGTCAGTACCGCGTCATCGATTTCAAGCGGGAAAAGCTGGACATACCCGCGCGGGTGGCCAGCGTGGAGTACGACCCCAACCGTAGCGCCAACATCGCGCTTCTGTTCTACGCCGATGGCGAGAAGCGCTACATCCTGGCTCCCAAGGGCATCCAGGTGGGCGACGAGGTCATGAGCTCCGAGAAGGCCGACATCCGGCCTGGCAACACCCTGCCCTTGGAGAACATGCCGTTGGGTACCCACGTGCACAACGTGGAGATGAAGATCAACGGCGGCGGGCAGATGGTCCGCTCGGCCGGGACCTACGCCCAGCTCATGGCCAAGGAGGCGGGCTACGCCACCTTGAAGCTGCCCAGCGGCGAAATGCGCCGGGTGCATCTCAAGTGCCGCGCCACGGTGGGCGAGGTGGGCAACGAACAGCACGAGAACGTCAGCCTGGGCAAGGCCGGCCGCGCCCGCTGGCTGGGCAAGCGTCCCCGTGTGCGCGGCGTGGCCATGAACCCCGTCGATCACCCCATGGGCGGCGGCGAGGGCAAGTCCAGTGGTGGCCGTCACCCGGTCAGCCCCTGGGGCCAGCCTTCCAAGGGCTTCCGCACGAGGCGCAAGAAGCCGTCCGACCGCTTCATCGTGCGCCGGCGCTACCAGAAGTAGGAGCGTGAAAGATGCCGCGTAGTCTGCGCAAAGGACCATTCATCGACGAGCCTCTGGGCCGCAAGGTCGAGCAGGCCCAGGCCACGGGTAGCCGCAAGGTCATCAAGACCTGGAGTCGGCGCTCCACCATCATGCCCGACTTCGTGGGGCTCACCTTCGCCGTGCACAACGGCAAGAAGTTCATACCGGTGTTCGTGACCGAGAACATGGTGGGACACAAGATGGGCGAGTTCGCCCCCACCCGCACCTTCTTTAGCCACGCCGGCGACAAGAAGGGCAAAGTGAAGGGCAAGAAGTAGGTAGATCATGGAAGCTCTGGCCAAGGCAAAATTCCTGCACATCTCGCCGCGCAAGGCCCGGCTGGTGGCCGACGCCATCCGCGGGCTCAAGGTGGGCGAGGCCGTGAACAAGCTGAAGTTCACCCCCAAGAAGGCCGCTGGGTTCTTCCTCAAGGTGGTCAACTCGGCGGTGGCCAACGCCTCGCAGCGTCCCGGCGTGGACGTGGACAAGCTGATCATCAAACAGGCCTACGTGGACGAAGGGCCCACCCAGAAGCGCTGGCGGCCCCGGGCCATGGGGCGGGCGTTCATCATACGCAAACGCAGCAGCCACATCACCGTGGTCGTGGCCGAGCGCTAGAAGGAGACCTGGTTTGGGACAGAAGACTCATCCCATTGGCTTCAGGCTGGGCGTGATCAAAACCTGGGACTCCAGGTGGTTCGCTGGCAAGGACTATCCGGCGCTGGTGTTTGAGGACGACAAGATCCGCAAGTTTCTCAAGAAGAAACTTCACCACGCCGGCATTGCCAAGATCGAGATCGAGCGTGCCGCCGACAAGGCCAAGATCCGCATCCACACCGCGCGCCCTGGCATCGTCATCGGCAAGAAGGGCGCCGAGATCGAGGCGGTGAAAAAGGAACTGGAGCGGCAGATTCGGCGCGAGGTCATGGTGGACATCCATGAGGTGCGCAAGCCCGAGATCGAGGCCCAGTTGGTGGCCGAGAACGTGGTGAGCCAGCTGGAGCGGCGCATCGCCTTCCGCCGGGCCATGAAGCGCGCCGT
>JAKAGJ010000108.1 GCA_021815655.1 Deltaproteobacteria bacterium
CACAGCCCCAGGTCGGCGGTATGAGCCATGGTGCCGGAACGGGAACTCATTTGCCTCTCCCCAAGCAGGCCGATACCTTATTATAATATGATCCAGGCCCCGGTTGGGGTTGACCAACTGGGTGCGGGTAATCTCGTCGCCAACCATGGAGAGGGGGAAGCAGACATGCGCCCAAAATATTTGATGATATTAGGATCGCTGCTCTTGATGCTCTGTGCCGGACCCGCCTTGGCCGGCCAGGACCAGCCGGCCCCGGGGCCGGGCATGGTGCCGGCGGGCAAGTGGCAGATGGGCGTCTCCGGCACCTGGCAGGCGGCGGAACGCTTCCAGGATACCGTGGAATTCTCCAGTGAAGACGGTTCGTCGGGGTCCGAGGCCTCCCAAAGCGTCAAGCTGCGCGACGACCGCATGTACCTGGCCAGCCTGTCCTACGGCCTGCACCGCCGCCTGACCCTGACCGCCCGGGCCGGCATGGCCGAAGGCGGCACCCTGGCCGAAACCCTGTCCAATGGCCAGTGGGAAGCCAAGCTGAAGCCGGTCTTTGTCTGGGGCCTGGGGGCGCGCGGCCTGCTGTGGGAAAACCCCAGCGGCCTGGGGCTCACGGCGGGGGTCTCCTACCTGCGCTATGACGACCGGGGCATCGACTCCTGGCATGCCACCGACGGCTGGACCACCGACCAGGGCAACGTGAGCGTGGACGGCCAGGTGGACTACTGGCGCCTGGAGGCCAACGCCCTGGCCCACTGGCGCCTGGGGCGCTTTTTGCCCTTCCTGGGCCTGGGCTATGCCTACTCCGAGCTGAAGGACCAGGACACCTGGCATCGGCCCAGCGGCATTGTCTCCACCTACGATTTCTCCACCAAGAACCAGGACCGCTGGGGGCTGTTGGGCGGCGTGCAGGCCGAGCTGTGGCGGGGCCTGAGCCTGGGCCTGAACTTCGCCTACTTCAACCGCGAGGAATTGGGCCTGAGCCTGAACTGGGACTTCTAGGCCGGGTGCCCCCGGCGGGCCGATAACGGGTCGGTTGGCGTGGAACCACGGGCCGACGTTAGCGGCTCCCGCTGAGGGGCTGCCGAAAACACACGGGCGGGGATAAACCCCGCCCCTACATCAAGAAAAGACCCGCATCAATCGGTCTTAATGTAGGGGCGGGGTTTACCCCCGCCCTTCTTATGTTCGAGTACGCTTCTACGGGAGCCGGCAAGGCTGGCCAGGCGGCCAGCCCGCCCGACTCGTTGAAGGGGGCCGAGGCACTCGGCGGGCACGCCGTCCTAGCGCCAGGTGATGGGCGGCTCCTTGCGCAGGGGCAGGCGCTGGTAGCGCGTCTTGGGGTAGCCCACCATCATGGCCCCGAAGCTGGTGTGGCCGGCGGGCAAGGCCAGGGCCTTTTGCAGGGGCGGGAAGAACATGGCGGCGGCGTTGAAGAAGCCGGCCCAGCAGGCGCCCAGGTTCAAGGACGGGGCCATCAGCTCCAGGTAGGTGAGCGCGATGGTGCAGGCCGCCGGGGCCGTGCGGTCCATCTGGGGGGCGTGGGCCACGATGACGTGGGGGGCGCCGCGCAGGATGCCGTCATGGCCCTGCTGCCAGCGGTCGATAACCCGCTGCATGTGCATCATGGCCGCGGCCTCGGGCTGTTGTTCAAGCATCCAGTGCATCCACTGGATCACCAGCTCGCACAGGGGCTTGAGCTGCTCGCGCCCGGAGAGCACCAGCCAGTTGACCGGCTGCCAGTTGTGCCCCGAGGGGGCGTAGCGGGCCACCTCGATGAGGCGTTGCAGGGTGGCCTGGTCCACCCATTTGTCCTTGTACACCCGGATGGAGCGCCGCGAGCGTAAAAACTGCTCGGCCTGCTCGGCGCCCAGGCGCATGGAGGGGTCCAGGACCGGCATGCTCTCCAGGGGCATGGCGGCCAGGGACAAGGCCCCGTGGGGGCAGATCGCCGCGCAGTGGCCACAGTTGATGCACAACTCCAGGGCCTCTGCCGTGGGACGGGGCGGGGCCTGGGGGTCGGGCATCTCGATGATGGCCAGGGGGCATTCAGCCACGCACAGGCCGTCGTGCTGGCATTTGTCGGGATCGATAACGAAAATGCTCATGATTCTTCCCCTTGCTTGTCGGTTCGCGGCGGGCTGTCATCAAGGATATCGTACATCTCGGGATAATGCTTGACCAGGCACTCGGGGCACACGCCGTGGCTGAAATCGGCCTGGGAGTGGGCGGCGATGTAGTGCTCCACGCCCTGCCAGTAGCCCTGGTCGTCGCGGATCTTCTTGCAGTGGGCGCAGATGGGCAACAGGCCGCTGAGGGTCTTGACCTCGGCCAGGGCCTGGCGCAGTTCCTGGTTGGTTTGGGTCAGCTCTTGGGTGCGCATCCGCACCTGGGACTCCAGGGTGGCCGAATAGCGCTCCTCGGCGGCCCTCTGGGTCGCGAACATCTGGGCCTGCTTGGCGATGAGACGGCGCACGGTTTGATGGATGAAGTACAGGGACAGCCCGAAAACCAAGAGAAAGACGGACTTGAAGATGTGGCCGGCGATATCCGCGGAGACCACCTGGGCCAGCAGGGCGGGGTCCAGGCGGGGATGGATCAAAAAATAGGGGACATTGAAACACAGCAGCGTGAGGGCGATGGCGTAGGCCAACTGCCACTTGTCCAGGCGCAGGGCCACGAAGAGCAGGATGATGGGATAGGCGAACATGGTGGCCGTGGTGGCCACGCCCAGGGGGGTGATGTACAGCGAAAGCAGGACGTTGTAGGCCGTGACCAGCAGAATGTCCAGGCTGGTGGCCAGGTAGCGCACCGCCAAGGGCACCTGCCCCCGGCGCAGGTAATACCCCAGCAGGTAGTTGTAGGCCATGACCAGTAGCAGAAAACCCACACCGGACCAGGCCGCTTGCAAATAGCGGCCGGAGGCGATCATACCACCGGCCATGGCCAGGACCAGAGCCAAGAAAACCCAGCGCATGCGGTAGCTTATGCGATCGCCCCGCCGGGTTTCGTCTTGCAGGATGGCGGCAAAGGCGAGCAAATGTTGTTCAGTCATGGCTGTGCTCCCTGGCGGGCAGAGGCCAGAGGCCGCGCGCCGCGCAGCCCGGACAGGCGGGGTGGCTGCGTTCGCGGCTGAAGCCAGGCCGTTCCGCGGTCTGGCAATCAGCCTTGGAATTTATGATAGCACATGCGAATAGGGCGAAGGTCGCCCAAGAAAGGCATTCTTGGCACTGGCGCTCAGTAGAGTTCGGCCTTGAGGTCGCGGGTCATCAGTTGGTGCAGGGCCTGCCGGGGGTGCTGGCCCTGGTAGATCACCCGGTAAACCGCTTGGATGATGGGCATCTCCACCTGGGCCTGGCTGGCCAGGCGCAGCACGGTGCGCGTGTTGCGCACGCCCTCGGCCACGTTGGCCATGGAGGCGGTGATCTGGTCGATACTCTCGCCTAAAGCCAGGCGAGCGCCCACGCTGTAGTTGCGCGACTGGGGACTGGTGCAGGTGAGCACCAGGTCGCCCAGGCCGGCCAGCCCCGAGAGGGTGGCCAACTGCCCGCCCCGGGCCATGGCCAGGCGGGTCATCTCGGCCAGGCCGCGGGTAATAAGGGCCGCCAGGGTGTTGTGCCCCAGTTGCAGCCCGGCCACCATGCCCGCGGCGATGGCCAGGGGGTTCTTCACCGCCCCGCCCAGCTCCACGCCCGTGAGGTCCGGGCTGGTGTAGACCCTTAGGTTGCTGGTGGCAAAGGCCAGTTGCGCCCGTTGCGCCACCTCGGGCACCCGGCTGGCCACGGTCACCGCCGTGGGCACGCCCTTGGCCACCTCCTTGGCGAAGCTGGGGCCGGAGAGGCAGCACAGCCGGCGGTGGAAGGGCTTCTCCAGCACCTCCTCGGCCACCTCGCACATGGTGTAGTTGCTGTCCAGTTCCACGCCCTTGGTGCAGGAAACCACCAGGGCCTGGCCGGGCAGGTGGGGCGCGGCCTGGCTCAGCACCGCGCGGAAGACATGGCTGGGCATCACCAGCACCACCAGGCCGGCGCCATCCAGGGCCGCGGCTAGGTCACCGTGGGCGACAATGGCGGGGTTGAGGGGTACGCCAGGCAGAAATACAGGGTTTTCGTGCTGTTGGTTGATGGCCTCCGCCACCTGGGGCTCATAGGCCCACAGGCGCACCTGGTGGCCGGCGCCGGCCAGGTGGTGGGCCAGGGCCGTGCCCCAGGAGCCGGCCCCCACCACGCAGGCGATCAGGGGATTGGATGCTTCTGCCATGATTTGCCCGCCTCGTGAATGACTGCCGCTAGCCTAACAGGCCCCCAGGTGGGAAGCAACTCCCCAGGCGCCCGCCGCGCCCTTGGGTGAGCCTGGCGGGCGGGCTATTTTCAACAGCCTGCCTGACCGCACCTGATTATGGCTGATAAAACCGGCCGGGCTAGACGACGCGCTCCTGGCGCAGGCCCCAGGCGCCCTGGATTTGGGCAAAGACTTGTTTGACCAGGGGCACGTCCAGGTCCAGGGAGCGCAGCAGGGCCGGCATGTCGCTGGCCTCAGCGATGGCCAGGCACTCCACGTCCAAGTGCAGGATATTGTTGCCCAGGCGCCAGATGGGGAAGATGCGGCAATGGGCGGGGCGCAATCGCGCGCTCAACTGGCAGCCGCCATCCCCCAGGAAAAAACAGCGGCCGCCCTCGGCCACGGCCAGGCGCCAGTGGCGCCCCCCCGGCGGAAAGGCCTTGGCCAGGCCCTGGGGGCTGCGCGGGAAGAGCTGCCCAAGCATGGCCACAAATTCCGGTGTATTGTCCGCCTGGGTCCGCCAGGCTTCATGCCCCACGGCCTGGTCGATGGCCACCAGGTCCGCCGCGCTCAGAGGGAAAACCAGCCCCTCCTGCCCCGGGGTCAGGGTGCAGCAGCGCCGGCAGCGGGCGCAGACCGACAAGGACGCCGGCGCCGGGCTCATGGCGCGCCGGCCGGATGGCGGCCAGGGCTCAACGGTGATGCCAGTGGCCGCCCCGGTAGCCCCACCAGTACCCCGGCCAGGGCCACACATAGGCCGGCGCCGGGTAATAGTAGGTGGAGTAGGGGTAGGTCGTGTAATACCCATAGGGGCTGACCCGGTAGACCGGAGCCGGGGGCGGCGCCGGCGCCACGATGCAACCGGTCAGCGAGCCCAGCAACAACAGCACCACAACCCACTTAAGCTTCATGGCGCCTTCTCCCAAACCGGGGCCTCGCGGCCCGGCCAGCGGCGGATACTGCGGAGGCAATGACCTTCTATTTTTATTTTATGCCCCCGCGGGCGGCCCTGCAATGGCCGGCGGGTTGGGGCGGAAAGCGGCGCGGGGCCTTGAACCGCCCCGGCGCGCGGACTCGGCGGAAATTACAGGTCCATCTCCAGGTTGGTCATGTCCCCCTGCTGGAAGCCCAGCCGGTTGAAGAATTTCAACATCTTCCAATCTCGCCGCGTCACCAGGGTATACACGGAGGTGACGCCCATCTTCTTGAGGCTTTTACTCATTTCCGTGAACAGAATCTTGGCGATGCCCTTGCGTTGGTAATCGGGGTCCACGCCGATGGTGTCTATCCAGCCGACATGTTCGGGCACGCCGTATTCCCAGCGGCTGGCGCCGCCGATGATGAAGCCCACTACCTGGCCCCCCAGCTCGGCCACCAGGGCGGAAAGCTGGGCCTGGCTCTGCACCTGCTCCAGCTTCGCTTTCCAGTATTCGGGGCGCGGCTTGCCCAGCACCTTGATATCTATGCCGATAATCTGGTCCAGGTCGGAAGGCGCCATGCCCCGGATGACCGGCGCCAGAAAAGTTCCGCCGCTCATGTCAGCCTCCTTGGCCCTGGCCGTGTCTGGGGTGGGGCAGGTCGCCGCTCGCCCCGCGCGGCCGGGTCTACCTTCAGGCTAAGGTGGCCCGCCGGGGGCTGTCAAGCGCGGATGCGGCCTGGGCGGGCCGCTATCAGCCAACCCGCCCCGGTGACTCAGTCAGGGCCATGATGGCCACCCCACTCGTGCCGGCCCACACCCCCGTCGGAGCGCCCGGGATGGGCCGTGCCCCTGCCGTGATAAGGCCCGTGCCGGCCCTCGTGACGCTCCTCCCGGCGCTCCTCGTGGCGCCACTGGCGGCGCTCGTGGTGAGGCCCCGGCCCCAGCCAACCGCCGCCATAGAAGGGCTCGGAATAATAACCCGGCGGCGCGGGCTCGGAGTATCCGCCATCATCGCTGGCCACCACGCAGCCCGAGAGCAGGACCAGCAGCAAGCCTAAAAGCGCAAGCATGAGGTACTTGGCCATGGCTCCCTCCAGAGACTTAGGGCCTGTGCCCAAGCGGCCGGCCCCGGCCCCCTGCTCTGGCTCCCGGCGGGCCGCCCGCCATGCGTTTTATATCATAAATATAGTCATTAAAATTAGTTAGGCAATGGCGGGACCAGGTGAGCCAGGGCCTGGCCGGCCTGCGGGGGCCAAAAACCGCCCCCCTCCCCCAGCGGGGCCGTGGGGCATATAATTAGCGGACCCCGCACGGTGAAACACAACGTTGGCCAGGCAGCGGCCGAAGCGGGCCATGGACGCCGCCCCGTGCGGCACTCTCAATTGCCTGGCCAGGCGGCCACCACCTGGCCCGCCGTGGGCCCGACTCAAACCCCGACTGGAGGTTGCCCATGAGACCCAGCAAGTCCAACTCCTGGTTCACAGCCTTCGCCAAAAAAACCTCCGTGGCCACGGGGCGGCCCTCGGCCTTCATGCTGGCAGGGCTGGTGATCCTGGCTTGGGTGGTCACCGGCCCCATCTTTCACTACAGCGACACCTGGCAGTTGGTCATCAACACCGGCACCACCATCATCACCTTCCTGATGGTGTTCTTGATCCAGAACACCCAGAACCGCGATTCCGAGGCCTTGCAGATCAAGCTGGAC
>JAKAGJ010000109.1 GCA_021815655.1 Deltaproteobacteria bacterium
GTACCAGGCCCTGCTCATGGGCCTGGAAGGCGCCCTGGACCTGGGGGTGCGCGAACTCTTGGTGCGCCTGGACAGCGAACTTTTGGTGCGCCAGCTACAGGGGCGCTATCAGGTCAAGAGCCCTCATCTGAAGCCCCTCTACGAGCAGGCCCGTCAATTGGCCCGGCGTTTCGCCAGCATCAAGTTCCAGCACATCCCCCGCGAGCAGAACGCCATCGCCGACCGCCTGGCCAACCTGGCCATGGACCAAGGCCCAGTGCCCAGGCTCCCATAACCTGTCGCGCGCGGCGGCTTTTCTCTGGCCGCCGTGTTATCTTAGGGGCATGGAAGAAGCCGGCCGGATGGTCGCCGGCTCCCTTCGGGGAGCGGGAGGAAAGTCCGAGCACCACAGGGCAGGGTGCTGGCTAACGGCCAGGGGGGGCGACCCCATGGACAGCGCCACAGAAAGCAAACCGCCGCCGCTAATCCCGGCGGTAAGGGTGAAACGGCGAGGTAAGAGCTCACCAGCCCGGGCGGCGACGTCCGGGGCTAGGCAAACCCCACCCGGTGCAAGACCAAATAGGGGGGCGTTCGAGGACGGCCCGTCCGAGGCCCCCGGGTAGGTTGCTGGAGGCGCCGGGCAACCGGCGTCCTAGAGGAATGACCATCGCCCGTCCCATTGGGGCGGGCACAGAACTCGGCTTACAGGCCGGCTTCTTCCTTCACCTGCCTGCCAGTCCGGGCCGCGGAGGGACAGTCCCATGCAGCCGCCCTACAGCATCCGCCCCGCCCTGGCCGCCGATGCCGGCGCCATCGCCGCCCTGCTCCGGGAACTGGGCTGGTTCGCGCACCTTGACGCCATGACCTCCGCCCAGACCAGCGAGCACGTGGCCCGGCAACTGGGGCTGTGCCAGGAGGGCGCCTGCCACCTGGTGCTGGTGGCCGAGGCTGATGGCGGGCAGGTGGTGGCCTATGGCTCCGCGCATTGGTTGCCCTATTTGTTCAAGGCCGGACCCGAGGCCTATGTCTCGGAGTTGTTCGTGAAAGAGGCCTGGCGGGGGCGGGGGGTGGGCGGCGCCCTGCTGGCGGCCCTGGAGCGGGAGGCCCGGCGGCGCGGTTGCAGCCAATTGATGCTCATCAACAACCAGGAGCGCGATTCCTACAAGCGTGGCTTTTACCTGAAGCAGGGCTGGCAGGAGCGGGACAAAATGGCCAATTTCTGCCGCCCCCTGTAGGCGCGGGCCATGGACTGGCCCCTGGTCGCCATCGGTCGCCGCCTGGCCCGCTTCCCCTGGATCACCACCCTGGGCCTGCGCCCCAACCTGGACGATTATCCGCCGGAGCATCAAGCGCTCCTCCGCCAGGCCCAGACCATCTACTATCCCACCAATGCCTTCGCCGAGATGTTCCACAGCCAGGGCAAACGCATCTTCCCCTCCCTGGAGTCGCACCTCTACGACGGCGACAAGATCAAGCAGACCACCCTGCTAAAAATCCTGGGTCTGCCCCATCCCCGCACGCGCGTTTTCTACGGCCGCCAAAGCCAGGAAATACTGGCCCACTTCAGCTATCCCTTCGTGGCCAAAAAGGCCCGGGGCTCGGCCCGGGGCCAGGGGGTGTATCTGATTCAGGGACCCGGGGACCTGCAAGCCTACCTGGCGCGCCACCAGCCGGCCTACATCCAGGAGTACCTGCCCATCGCCGGCGATGTGCGCGTGGTGGTAATCAACTTTGAGCCGGTCTGCGCCTACTGGCGCCTGCCGCCAGCCGGCGAGTTCCGCAGCAATGTGGCCCGGGGGGCGCGGGTGGAGTTTGCCGGCGTGCCGGGCGCGGCGGTGGAGTTGGCCGTGGAGACGGCCCGCCTGGCCAACCTGGACGAGGTGGGCCTGGACGTGGCCATGCACCAGGGAAGCCCCTATGTGCTGGAGTTCAACGTCAAGTACGGCCACGCCGGGCCGCGTCAGGCCGGCATTGACGTGGCGGAGCTGGTGGCCAACAAAATCCGGGCCGGCCAGCTATGAGCCTGTTCTGATTCAAGGGAGAGAGCCATGAGCCAGTACCAGCAGATTCGCGTGCGCGTGGAGCCGGTGTACAAGGACGGCCTGGCCAAGGCCTTTCCCCGGCTGCAAGCCCTGCTCAGCCAGGTGGACAATCGCCTCATCAAGGAGAGCCCGCCCCTGTACGAGCTGGTGCCGCTGTTGGTGGCCCTGTCCCAGCGCCAGGACCTGCCGGACAAGGTGGGGGAGGCTGTCTCCCGCCTGGGGCAGCCCATAGTGCAGATTCGCCTCAAGGCCGAGGAGGCTCTGGGCGGCTGGCGGCTGTCGGCGGCGGAGAAGTTGTTGAACGACCTGGAAGACGCCTTCCGGGCCCTGGAGGAGGCCTTGCCCGGACGTTAGGAGCGTGCCGGAGTAATTTCGCGGCGGTCTCTCAGGCGGGCCATGGACGGCTTTCTCCGGCGCACTTAGCCCCCCGCGTACTGCCACAAGAGCAGGTCGCCCTTGCCGGCGTGGGGCATCACCAGGCGGGGGGCGAAGCCCAGGGCCAGGAGCGCCGGGGCGTAGGCCGCCTGCCAGGCGTGGGCCAGGTCCATCTCACAGAAGATATCGCCCAGGCCGTCACCCAGAAAAACCCGCAGATGGCGTTCCAGGTTGGCCGGGAAGTCGGTGCCGTCCCACAGGGGATGCAGGGTCACCTGTCCCTGGGCGCGGTTGCAACGGCTGCCCAGCACCGAGTGCTCGGGCCGGCGCTGCCCCTGGTCGCCGGCCGGGTGCAGGTGGCGGGCAAAGGCCAGGCGGCGGTACTGGGCCTCCAGGAAGGGCTGAACCTCGGGGCTGGCCCAGGCCACGGCCCCGGGGTCTTCCTTGAGGCCGCGGTAATACACGGCCTGCTCCTGACGCTGGCCCTGGGGGCCGCGACGCTCCAGGGTGCCCAGCTTCTCGAAGTACTCCTGGGGCAGCCAGGAGGTGGGGTGGTCGCAGATAAGGCCCAGGGCCTCGCCCTTGGCCAAGAGCCCCAGGCAGCCCTCCACCAGGGCGGCGGGCAGGCCCGAGTCCGCCGGCTGGCCGAAGATGTAGGGGCCGTAGCAGAGCACCGTGGCGGCCCCCTGCTGGCTCCCCAAGGCCGACTGCCCCAGGTGGCGCCACAGGATGGCCCCGCCCAGGTTGTCCTGGCGGTCCAGGGCGGCCAGGGCGCCGTACTCGCCGCTGGCCACCATGTCCACCAGCTTGCCGGGGATGCAAAAGTCCCGGGGGCAGGGCTCGGCCTGGCCCAGGTCATGCAGCTGCACGGCCAGGGTCAAGAGGTCTTCCTGACGGGCCGGGCGCAGGGCGTATTGCCTTAGTTCCGGCACCGGCGGCGCCGGGGCCAGGGTGAGGGCGGGGTAGGCCTTCTCCTTGCTGAGCAGCAGACTCAAGCCCTGCTCGCCCAGGTCCTGGATGGCGAAGCGCTCCACGCTGCGCGAGGCCAGGAGCAGACCCAGGTCGTCCAGGTCGTCGGGGCTGTCCAGGGAGGCGCTGGCCGTGAGGTTGAACAGGCGCAGGTCCAGGCGGCGGGCCTGGAAGGTGAACACCAGGCGCACGCAGTACAGCATGCCCTGGGCCTCCAGACGGGCGCTGTCGCCGGGGCGGGCCACGCGGCAGAGGTAGCTGAAGACCTCCTCGCAGGCCAGGGTGAGCTTCAGGGCCTCGCCCCGGCCCAGGCCCAGGGACATGGCCGCCTGTTCGGCAAAGGCCGTGGCCACCGGCAGGAAGTCCGGGTCCAGGGGCGCGTTGAGCCACAGGTTGGAAGGGGCGTTGTTCACCGGCGCTCCTTGGCTGGCAAAAAAGGCCAGGCTGACGTCAGTGTAACCTCGGCCGGCCGGGCCAGGCAAGTGCCGCCGCGCCAGGCGCTAGGGCTTCTGGCCCTTGGCCGCGGCCCACTGGCGCAGCACCTCGATGATGGCCGGCATCACCGAGATGATGATGATGGCCACGATCACCAGGCTGAAGTTGTGCTTGATGATGGGCACCTGGCCGAAGAAGTAGCCGGCCGCCGTGAGGGTGGATATCCACAGCAGGCCGCCGCTGATGTTGTAGAACAAAAAGCGGCCATAGGTCATGGAGCCCAGGCCGGCCACGAAGGGGGCCAGGGTGCGCACGATGGGCACGAAGCGGGCGATGATGATGGTCTTGCCGCCGTATTTTTCGTAGAACTGGTGGGTGCGGTCCAGGTGTTCCTTTTTTATGAGGCGGTTGTTGCGGGCCAGGATGCGCGCCCCCAGATTATGGCCGATGGCGTAGTTGAGCGAGTCGCCCGCGATGGCCGCCAGGCTGAGCAGCAAAAACAAGAGCCAGGGATTGAGCACTCCCAGGGCCGCGAAGGAGCCGGCGGCGAAGAGCAGGGAGTCGCCAGGCAGGAAGGGCGTCACCACCAGGCCGGTTTCGCAGAAAATGATGGCGAAGAGGATGACGTAGGTGACCAGGCCATAGCTCTGGATCAGGGCACCCAGGTGCTTGTCCAGGTGCAGCACCAGGTCGATGATGAAGGTCAAGGCGTCCATGAACCATCCCAGGGCAGGCCCGCCCAAGCCGGGCGCATGAGGATATCGGGCGGGCCCGCGGCGCGGGCCGGGCCGCGGGGCTAACTTACCGTAAGCGTGCGATTGTTGCTAGCGAAAAGCATCCGCCGGCCGGCGGGGGCGCGCCCCTGGCCAGGGCCGGGGCGCCTGTGCTAACCTGGCGGCCAAGCCCGGCACCCCTGGCAGGAGTAAAGTCTTGCTGAATTTTAACGACATCCTGGCCGCCCGCCGGCGGCTCTCCGGGGTGGTCTTCCACACCCCCCTGGCGCCCTCGCCGCATTTGGGCAAGCTGGTGGGGGCCGAAATCCATCTCAAGCTGGAGAACCTGCAACGCACGGGCGCCTTCAAGATTCGCGGGGCCTACAACCGCCTGAGCCTGTTGGCCGCCGAGCGGCCAGGGGCCAAGGTGGTGGCGGCCTCGGCCGGCAACCATGCCCAGGGCGTGGCCGTCTCCGCCGGGCTGTTGGGTCTTGAGGCCCTGATCTTCATGCCCCGGGGGGCCTCGCTCAGCAAGCAGCAGGCCACCCTGGGGGCCGGGGCGAGGCTGCGTCTGGAAGGCGAGACCGTGGGCGACTGCCTGGCCGCCGCCCGCGCCCGCGAGCCTGAGTACACCTTGATTCACCCCTTTGACGACGAGCAGGTGATCGCGGGCCAGGCCAGCCTGGGCCTGGAGATATTGGAGGACCTGCCGGAGGTGGAGGCGGTGCTGGTGCCGGTGGGCGGGGGAGGGCTCATCGCGGGGGTGGCGGCGGCCATCAAGGAGCGGCGCCCTGCGGTGCGGGTCATCGGCGTGGAGCCCATTGCCGCGGCCTCGGCCACGGCGGCCCTGGGGGCCGGCGCCCCCGTGGAGACGGCCACCACTTCCACCCTGGCCGACGGGGCGCGGGTGGCCCGGGTGGGCGATCTGGCCTGGCCCCTGATCCAGCGTTACGTGGATCAGGTGGTGGCCGTGGAGGAGGATCACATCGCCCAGGCCATGGTGATGCTCCTGGAGCGGCGGCGCATCGTGGCCGAGGGGGCCGGGGCCCTGGGCCTGGCCGCCTTCCTGGCCGAGGCGGTGCCCGGCCTGGCGGGGCGGCGGGTGGTGCTGTTGGTCTCCGGCGGCAACGTGGACTCCAACCTGCTGGGGCGCATCATCGACCGGGGCCTGGTGCGCGCTGGGCGCATCTTCCGCTTCAACGCCGTGCTGCCCGACCATCCAGGCTCACTGGCCGGGCTGCTGAGCCTCCTGGCGGCCCAGGACGCCAATGTGCTCCTGGTGGCCCACGACCGCCACGGCCGCGACCTGCCACCCGACCAGAGCCGGGTGCTCTTGGAGGTGGAAACCAGGGGGCCGGAGCACGCCCAGGAAATGGCCGGGCGTCTGCGGGAGGCGGGTTATAGCATATCCCAGGAGTTGTGATTAATGGGCCGCATGTGTATTGGTCTAATCTAAAATAGCCAGTGGCGGCACTAATTGTTGACACGCCTGGGGCAAAAAGGGTATTAATAGCGAACGTGGTCGCCTGGTGGTTTCCCGCCAAGTTTAGTCGGGCCGGCCCGCCCTCGTAAAACCCTGGACGGAGGAGCAACTAATTATGGCGTGGAATAAAAATCGCGGCTGGTCCGCGGCATCTCACGATTCCTCCCTGAAAAGCCAGACTCCCAAGACCATCCTCGCTGGCACCATTTTTCTGGCCTTGATTCTCATGGCCTCATCCTCCTGGGCCAACACGCCCTCCACCTCCAAAGTCAAATCCATCCTGAGCACCGCCCAGGGTCTTTTGGGCCTGCCCTACCGCAGCGGCGGCAACCGTCCTGAAATCGGCTTCGACTGCTCGGGTTTCGTCAGTTTTGTCCTGGGGCAGAACGGCATCGACCTGGGCCGCTCCTCACCGGAGCTGTTCAAGCACGGGCGCAAGATATCGCGCTCGGAACTGCATCCGGGCGACTTGGTGTTCTTCGCCGGCCACCCAGGCCGCAAGGTCAAGATCAAGGTCAAGGTCAAGGGCAAGATCAAAAGTAAGATCGTGGCCAAGGCTGCCCGCGTGAGCCACGTGGGCATCTATATCGGCAACGGCGAGTTCATCCACGCCGCCAGCGGCAACCGCCGCATCCAGGTCAACGAATTGCGCGAGCAGTACTGGGCGCGCCACTATTTCGGCGCCCGCCGCATCTAGCCGCCCATAGGCGTCTTTGGCGGCGCCGGACCGCCTTCCCTTTGGCCAGCGTCGCCCCTGGGCCGTGCCCCGCGCCGTCGCCCCTCGCGGAGACCCGTGTCGCCTGGTTGTTCAGGGACGGAACGCGCCTGCCCGCCACGGGCCAGGCCATTTGACCCCACCCACGCGCCTAGA
>JAKAGJ010000110.1 GCA_021815655.1 Deltaproteobacteria bacterium
GGTCAGCCCGCAAATCTTCACGCGCGTCATGAGGCCTCCACGGCGCCCACCAGGGCCGCCACGGCGGCCTGGGCGTCGGGGGCGCGCATCAGGGCGCTGCCCACCAGGAAGGCCCCCAGGCCGGCGGCGGCCAACCGGCGGATATCCGCCGGCCCCTCGATACCGCTCTCGGCCACCACGGTCACCCCCGCCGGCAACAGGGGGCGCAGGCGCAAGCAGGTGTCCAGGTCCACGGCCAGGGTCTTAAGGTTGCGGTTGTTGATGCCCACCAGCGGCGGATCGAGCGCCAGGGCAGGAGGCAGCTCATGCTCCTGGTGCACCTCGACCAGGGCCGTGAGCCCCAGTTCGCGGGCCAGGCCGTGAAGATCGGCCAGGCGCGCCGGTTCCAGGGCCGCCACGATCAGGAGCACGGCGTCGGCGCCGGCCAGGCGGGCCTCGAAGATTTGCGCCTCGTCCAGGGTGAAGTCCTTGCGCAGGATGGGCAGGCCCACGGCGGCCCGGGCCTGAGTGAGGTCGGCCAGGGAGCCGCCGAAGAAGGGGCCGTCGGTGAGCACCGACAGCGCCACCGCGCCGCCGGCGGCGTAGGCCCGGGCCTGTCCGGTCACCGAGAGCGCCCCGGCCAGGCTGCCCGCCGAGGGGGAGGAGCGCTTGATCTCGGCGATGAGCGCCACCCCGGGCGCGGCGCGCAAGGCGGCCAGGAAGTCCCGTGGCGGGGGCGTGTCCAGGGCCTGGCGCCGCAGCTCGGCCAAGGGACGGCCGGCGCGCAGGGCCTGTATCTCGCCGCGCTTGCTCTCCACGATGCGCGCCAGCACCGAGGGCATGGGGCCGCCCATGGTCTAGGCCCGGCCGGCCTGGCCGGCGGCCAGGCGCGCGGCCTGGCGCAGGCCCTCCAGCTTGGCCAGGGCCGCGCCGGAGTCGATGGCCTCGGCGGCCTGCATAAGGCCCGCTGGCAGATCCGGGGCCAGGCCGGCGGCCACCAGGGCGGCGCTGGCGTTCATCAGCACCGTGTCCCGGCAAGCCCCGGGCTGGCCGGAGAGCACCGCCAGGGTTATTTTGGCGTTCTGGGCCGCGTCGCCGCCAGTCAGCTCCTGGGGCCGGCAGCGGGCCAGGCCCAGGTCCTCGGGGGTGATGGTCAGGGCGGCCACGCGTCCGTCCTTGAGATGGGCGGCCTGGGTGGGGCCGCAGGAGGCGATCTCGTCCAAGCCGCCGGGGCCATGCACCACGAAGGCCTGGCCACAGCCCAGGCGCCCCAGCACCCGGGCCAGGGGCTCCACCAGGGCGGGGTCATAGACCCCCACCACCTGGGCCGTGGCCCCGGCCGGGTTGGTCAGCGGACCCAGCAGGTTGAAGATGGTGCGCAGGCCCAGCTCGCGGCGCGGGCCGATGGCGTGGCGCATGGCTCCGTGCAAAAGCGGCGCGAACAAGAAACCTATGCCCACCTGGTCGATGCAGGCCCCCACCTGCTCGGGGGTGAGGTCCAGGGGTATGCCCAGGGCCTCCACCAGGTCGGCGCTGCCGCAGCGGCTACTCACCGAGCGGTTGCCGTGCTTGGCCACCTTGACCCCGGCCCCGGCCACCACGAAGGCCGCGGTGGTGGAGATGTTGAAGGTCTGGGCTCCGTCGCCGCCGGTGCCGCAGGTGTCCACGATTACCTGACCCAAGGAGCGGCAGGGCACGGGCCGGCATTTCTGGCGCATGACCCGGGCCGCGCCGGCGATCTCCTCCACGGTCTCGCCCTTCATGCGTAGAGCTATCAGGAGCGCCCCGATCTGAGCCGGGGTGGCTTGGCCCTCCATGACCTGGTCCATCACCGCCACCATCTCGTCCTCGCCCAAGTGGGACCCGCCCACCGCCTTGGCGATTGCCTCCTGGATCATCTTCATCCTCCCTGGCTTGGAAAAATCCCCCCCAAAACCCGCGGGCCGCGGCAGGCTCCCTGGTCTGTCCGCGGCCCCTTCTCGGCTCCCCCGGGCGGCTCAAGGCCCGGGGCGGACAGTCGTCCTCCCATTGCCGCGCCACCACCATGGACGCCGCCGCGAATTGACAAGGACAGGGTGGCTAATGGGCATGTCTGGTCTTCCTCGGGGCCGCAAAAAGTCAAGGGCCGTGAACCTGCTCTGGTCAGGTCCACGGCCCTTGTTGCCTAGTCGGCGGAAAGTCTCGCTCAGACCTCCAGGGGCAGCGGACGACCCAGGGTCGCCTGCCAACGCCAATACCGCCAAGAGGTCGTGAAATACATAAGACTCATCCCTTGCGAGTTTTGTATACAGTATACCTAGGCTGGCCGGGCGTCAAGGGCTTTGTTCCCCCTGGGGCTCAGATTTTTCGGCGTCCCCGCCGCCGTTGACGAAGGCGCTCACCTGGTCCAGCATGGCCACCAGGCCGGCGCGGTCGCCGGCGGCCAGGCAGGCCGCGGCCCGGGTCAGGCTCTCGGCCAAGGCCCGCACCACCGGCAGGGCGGCGGGATTGTTCAGGGCCAGGTCGGCGTAGAGCTCCGCCGGCTGGCGGGCCTGTTGCTGCAACAGCCCCGCCAGGGAACTGAACCAGGGGCCGGCCAGGGGCAGGTCCCGCGCGAAATCAAAGCCCGCCTCCATCAGGGCCTGTCCCAGGCCCAAGAGCAGCATGTGCCTCAGGCTCTGCACCTGGGCCATGAGCCGGTCGTGGGCCAGGGCCTCCATTTCCACGGCCTGGGCGCCCCCCTGCTCCAGCCAGCCTCGCAGCCACCCCAGCCAGCGCCGGCCCCGGCCGGGGCAGAGGAAGACCAGCTGCCCTTGCAGCGAGGGCGCCGAGGGACCAAACAGGGGGTGGGTGCCTATCACCTCGCCCCGGGCCTCATGCAGCATCAGGCGCAGGGGCTCGGCCTTGAGCGAGGCGATGTCCAGCACCACGCCGTCGGGGCGGGTGAAGGGACCCACGCGCTCCATCACCCCGGCCACCGCGGGTATGGGCACGGCCAGGACCAGCACCGGGCAGGCGGCGGCGATCTCCGGCAGCAGGTGCTCCTGGCCGGCATCGGCCACCAGCACCTCGTGGCCACCTTGGCGCAGGCGCCCCCCCAACCAACGGCCCATGCGCCCGCGCCCGCCGATTATGCCCACGCGAGGCCCGCTAAACGGAACCTCCCCCCGCTCCTGCTCTCCGGCCGTCTCCATGGCCGCCACCTAGCGCTCCGGGCTGGGGTCGCCCATGGGGTAGGAGCCCAGCACCTTGAGAAAATCCACGTTCTCCTGCAAGGCTGCCAGGGCCTCGCGCACCTTGGGGTCGTCCTGGTGGCCCTCGAAATCCAGAAAGAAGGCGTACTCCCAGGGGCGATTCTTGGCCGGCCGCGACTCGATGCGGGTCATGTTGATGCCCCGCTGGGCAAAGTGGGACAGCGAGCGGTACAGCGAGCCGGGCTGATGGGCGGCCAGGTAGAGCACCGAGGTCTTGTCGTGGCCGGTGGGCGGGCAGCTTTGCCGCCCCAGGATGAAGAAGCGGGTCATGTTGTGGGGATTGTCCTGGATGTCGCGCGCCAAGATATCCAGCTCGTAGTGCTGGGCGGTCAGCTCGCTGCCCACGGCGGCGGTGCCCGGGGTCACGCCGGCCTGACGGGCGGCGGCCGCCGTGCTGCTGGTTTCCACCAAGACGGCCTGGGGCAGGTTGCGCCTGAGCCAGTCGCGGCACTGGTTCAGGGCCTGGGGATGGGAATAGACCTTCTCCACGTCCTCCAGGCTGCCGCTGGCGGCCATGAGCACGTGGCGCACCGGCCAGAAGACCTCGCCGCAGACCTGCAAGTCGGCGTTCATGAACTGATCGAGCGTAACGCTCACGCCGCCCTCGCTGGAGTTCTCAACCGGCACCACGCCCACCTGGGAATGCCCGCGGGCCACCTCGTCGAAGACGTCGATGATGGAGGCCTGGGGCGCGAAGTCGCAGGAGGAGCCGAAGTGGCGCAGGGCGGCCTGGTGGGTGAAGGTGGCCTCCGGACCCAGGAAGGCCACCTTGAGCGGACGCTGCACGGCCCGGCAGGCGCTGATGATCTCGGCGAAGATGGGCTTGACGGCGGCATTGGGAATGGGACCGCGGTTCATGGCCACCAGGTTTTTTAGGATGCTGTTCTCGCGCTCCGGCGCGAATTCCGGCAGGCCGCCGTTTTCCTTGCAACGGGCGATGGCCAGGGCGTGCATGGCCCGCTGGTTCAAGAGGCCAAGTATCTCGCGGTCGATCTGGTCGATCTGCTGGCGCAGGGCGCCTAGTTCTTGCTGGTCCACGCTCATCGCTCCAAGGCCGGCATAGGGGCTCACGGCGTCGAGGGAGGGTTTCATGGCTTTGCTCTCGTCCGGGGGCTTTTGGCCGCCGCGCTAAGGTTGATTATATCTCGCGGTGCAGGGGCCGGCCCATGATGGTCAGCTCCGCCATCATGGCCGCGAACTCCGCCGGGGTCAGCGACTGCTCGCCGTCGCACAGGGCCGTCTCCGGCGAACAGTGCACCTCCACCATCACCCCGTCGGCGCCCACGGCCATGGCTCCCCGGGCCATGGGGGCCACGTAGCGGCGCTGCCCCACGGCGTGGCTGGGGTCCACGATCACCGGCAGGTGGGTGCGCTCCTTGAGCACGCACACGGCGGAGAGGTCCAGGGTGTTGCGCGTGGCGGTCTCGAAGGTGCGGATGCCGCGCTCGCACAAGACCACCTGGGAGTTGCCCGAGGCCAGGATGTACTCGGCGCTCATGAGTAGCTCATCCAGGGTGGTCATCAGCCCGCGCTTCAGTAGTATGGGCTTCCTCACCCGGCCCAGCTTCTTGAGCAATGAGAAGTTCTGCACGTTGCGCGCGCCCACCTGGATCATGTCGGCGTACTGCTCCACCAAGGGGATGTCGCCGGAGTCCATGACCTCGGTCACCACCGGCAGGCCCGTGGCCTCGCGGGCGATGGCCAACAGCTTGAGCCCCTCCTCGCCCATGCCCTGGAAGCTGTAGGGCGAGGTGCGCGGCTTGAAGGCCCCGCCACGCAGCACGCAGGCCCCGGAGTCCTTGACCGCCGTGGCCGTGGCCACCATCTGCTCGGCGCTCTCCACCGAGCAGGGGCCGGCGATCACCGCGAAGCGCTCCCCACCTATGGTCACGGGGCCGACCTTGACCACGGTGTCCTCGGCCTGGCTCTCGCGGCTGACCAGGTTGCACTTGGGCTTGGCTTTAACACAGGCCTGGGGCGCAGCCCCGGCCGCCATCACCGCCTCGGGTATCGCCACCCGTTCCACGCTGGCCGCTATCATCTCAAGACCTCCCTCCCCCTTGGGGATAGTTAAGCTGTCCGCAAAAAACAAGGAGCCCTGGGTTGGCTCCCCATGGCTCCTAAAAAACTTAAAGGCCATGGGCGGGTGGCTTTCGCCGTCTGCCCATGGCCTTTGGTTTGGTTTAGCTTAGCTTGGCTGCTCTAGACCTCCCCTGGCACCGGGCAGACGGCGGTAAAATAATAAAAGTAAAAATAGAAAAAGGGCTGGCCGGGACGCTGCCCGTTGCCCTTGATTCTATTCAACTCGCCGTTGTCCATGTGCGGTCTTTCCTTAAGCCAATCTACTGGGGCTAACTAAACACCGCTTTCAATTCCCTGTCAAGCGGCAAAATGGGCCTCGCACGATTTTTACCAGCTATATTGCAGCCATCGCGCCCTAGCCGCGCCGGCAGCGATGAAACCACAACAGGGCCAGCACGTAGGAGTGCCAGCCGAAGCCGGCGACGGAGCCGGCGCAGACGTCGGCCAACAGCGACACCCGGCGGAACTCCTCGCGGGCCTGGGGATTGGTCAGATGCACCTCCACCACCGGCACCCCGCAGGAAAGCACGGCGTCGCGCAGGGCCACGCTGGTGTGGGTGTAGGCCCCGGCGTTGAGTATCACCCCCTGGCTCTCGCGGCCGGCGCGCTGGATGATGTCCACCAGCTCGCCCTCATGGTTGGATTGCAGGCACTCCACCACCATGCCCAGTTCCGAGCCCAGGTCGCGCAGCTCGCCCTCGATCCAGGTCAGGGTCTTGTCGCCGTAGAGTCCGGGCTCGCGTTTGCCCAGCAGATTGAGGTTGGGGCCGTTGACAACCATGATGCGCATGGACCAAGCTCCTTGGGTTTAGCCGGTGATGGTTGAGGCCCGCTGGGCCAGCCAGGCGTCGGCCAGCACCAGGGCGGCCATGGCCTCGGCCACGGGGGCGATGCGCGGGCACAGGCAGGGGTCGTGACGCCCCTTGATCTCTATGCTGGCCGGGCGTCCTTGCAGGTCGATGGTCTGTTGGGGCTGGGCGATGGAGGGCGTGGGCTTGACCGCCAGGCGCAAGAGGATGTCCTGGCCGCTGGAGATGCCGCCCAGGATGCCGCCGGCGTGGTTGGTCAAAAAGCCCTTGGCGTCTATCTGGTCATTGTTGGCCGAGCCTCGGCGGCTGGCCACGGCGAAGCCGTCGCCCACCTCCAGGCCCTTGACCCCGCCGATGCCGAGCATGGCCCCGCCCAGGAGGGCGTCCAGCTTGTCCGCCACCGGGTCGCCCAGGCCGGCGGGCACGCCCGTGACCAACACCTCCACCACCCCGCCCACGCTGTCGCCGGCGGCTGAAGCGGCGCGCACCTCCTGGGCCATGGCCTCGGCCAGGGCCGGGTCGGGGCAGCGCAGGGGATCGCCCTCGGCAAAGGCCAGGTCCCGGGCCTGGGCACGCACAGTGCCCACCTGCGCGGTGTAGGCCTGGATGCTCACCCCCAGGGGCGCCAGCAGGGCCCGGGCCACGGCCCCGGCGGCCACCCGCCCCACGGTCTCGCGCCCCGAGGCGCGGCCGCCGCCGGGCTGGGGACTGACCCCGTACTTGTGGAAGTAGGTATAGTCGAGATCGGAA
>JAKAGJ010000111.1 GCA_021815655.1 Deltaproteobacteria bacterium
GGCGCCCCGCTGGCGCCCCTGGCGCCACCACCGCAGCAAGGCCGGGGCCATCATCAAGGCCGCGGCCAGGGCGCCCAGCAGGGCCTGGGCCTGGCCGGCGGTGCTGGCCGCCGGCGGACCCAGCAGCAGGGCCAGGCGGGGGGGTGCGGAATTGACTCCCCGGAAGTTAACCGCCCGCCAGCCTTCCACCCGCAGGGGCCGGGGACCGGGGTTGCGCAGCTCCACCCGCCAGGGCTGGCCCGGGGGCCGGCGCAGGTCGAAGCGCCCCGGCCCCTTGGCCTCCACCTCGGGGCCCGTGGACCAGGCCCGCGCCCGCAGCCCGGCGCAGTCCTGCCCCGGTGCGCACTCCAGGCGCAGCTCGCCCCGCGGCCACCCCGCCGGCCAGGCCGGCAGCTCGGCCCGGCCGCCCGGCATCAGGAACAACCCTCCGCCCTCCAGGCTGGCGAGCTGGCCGGGGTCGCCGCCGCACAGCAGGGCCAGGCCCAGCAGGGCCGCCAAGAGGGCCGCCAGCCACCAGGCCGGGGCCGGGGAGACGCCGGCACCGGCTTGCTCCATGAGGGGCGGGTCGGCGGGTTGGCGTCGCGGCATGCCCTGTTCTCCAGTCCCTCGTCAAAAGCCTCACAACGGGCCGGGTCCCCCCGGCCGCCAGGCTCAACCATGGCATATAGCCCGGCCCTTGCCAAGGCCGGCCCCGTCCCGGGTTGGACAACCAACCGCCCCGGGCATATCCTTAAAATCAGTTGGCCGCGCCCCGGCCTGGGCCGGCCCAGGGAGGTGACTCGCCATGTCCGCCCCCGCCAGGCTGATTTCCCTGGACATCTTCCGTGGGCTGGCCATCGCGGGCATGATTCTGGCTAACAACCCCGGCTCCTATGAAGACGTCTACCCCTACCTGGACCATGCCTCCTGGCACGGTTGGACCCCGGTGGACCTGGTGTTTCCCTTTTTCCTGTTCATCATGGGGGCCGTGCTGCCGTGGTCCTTGCCGCGCGGCCAGGCCCGCTGGCGCGGACCCGGAGGGGTGTGGGGCAGGGTGACCAGGCGCAGCCTGATCCTCTTGGGCCTGGGCCTGTTCTATAACGGCTTCCCCTACTTCGACCTGGCCTCCATCCGCATCCCCGGCGTGTTGCAGAGGATAGCCCTGATCTACTTGCTGGCGGCCTATCTGCACCTGCGCTTGAGCGACCGGGGGCTGTTGGTGCTGATAGCCGCCATCCTTCTGGCCTACTGGGGCATGATGACCCTGCTGCCGGTGCCCGGCCTGGGGCACCCCAGCATGGCCAAGGAAACCAATCTGGTGGCCTGGCTGGACAACCAGATCATGCGCGGCCACCTGTGGGAGTATGACACGCCCTGGGACCCCGAGGGCCTGCTCAGCACCCTGCCCGCCCTGTGCCTGGCCTTGGCCGGGCGCCTGGCCGGCGGTGTCCTGCGGGCCAGGCCGGGGCGCTGCCTGGGAACCCTGGCGGCCTGGGGCGGCGGCCTGCTGGCCCTGGGCCTCTTGTGGGATGCCTGGTACCCCATCAACAAAGGCCTGTGCACCAGCTCCTTCGTGGTCTTCGCCAGCGGCGGAGCGGTGCTGGGGCTGGCGGGATGCCACTGGCTGGCCGGCCGCCCGGGCCTGGTGGCGGCGGCCAAGCCCCTGGTGGTGCTGGGCGGCAACTCCCTGGCGGTATACCTGGTCTCCGAGTTTCTGGAAAAAATGCTCTACCTGGTCAGAATCCCCCAAAGGGCCGGGCAGCCGGTCATCCTGCACGCCTACCTCTACGGCCATTTTTTCGCCTCCTGGCTGGCCCCTCTGCGCGCCTCCCTGGCCTGGGCCCTGTTTTTTCTTTCCCTTCAGATAGGCCTGGCCTGGTGGCTCCACGCCCGCCGCATCTTCCTTAAAATATGAGCGGCCCCGCCCGGGAGGTCCCGGACAGGGCCGCGCTTGGGGCGTGGGGGACTACTTCTCGAACAGCTTCTTGTACTGGCCGTAGCCCTGGGCCTCCAGCTCGGCCGCCGGTATGAAGCGCAGGGCCGCCGAGTTCAGGCAGTAGCGCAGGCCGGTGGGCGGCGGGCCGTCATTGAAGACGTGTCCCAGGTGGTTGTCGCCCTGGCGGCTGCGCACCTCGGTGCGCACCGAAAAGAGATGACGGTCCTCGCGCTCCACGATGTTGCCCGGCTCCAGGGGCTTGGTGAAGCTGGGCCAGCCGGTGCCGGAGTCGTACTTGTCCAGGGAGCTGAACAGGGGCTCGCCGGAGAGGATGTCCACGTAGATGCCCGGCTGCTTGTTGTCCCAATACTCGTTCTTGAACGGCGGCTCGGTGCCCTCCTCCTGGGTCACCTCATACTGCATGGGCGTGAGCTTGGCCTTTAGCTCGGCCTTGTCGGGCTTGACATAGGCCTTCTGGCCCGGAGGAGGCGGCAGCTTGTCCACGTCCTTGCCCCAGGTGCGCTCCAGGAACTGGTCGCGGCCGGAGCCGTGGCGGTAGTACTTGTAGCGCAGGGGATTGCGCTTGTAGTAGTCCTGGTGGTAGTCCTCGGCGGGATAGAAGGACTTGAAGGGCACTATCATGGTGACGATGGGCTTCTTGAAGACGCCCGAGGCCGCCAGCTTTTGCTTGGACTCCTCGGCCAGGCGGTGCTGCTCCTCGTCGTGGTAGAAGATGGCCGAGCGGTACTGCTTGCCGCGGTCCACGAACTGGCCGCCATCGTCGGTGGGGTCGATGTGCCTCCAGAACCAATCCAGTAGCTGGGAATAGCTGATCTCGGCGGGGTCGTAGTACACCTGCACCGACTCCATGTGGCCGGTCTCTCCGGCCGAGACCTGGCCATAGGTGGGGTTGGGCTCATCGCCGCCACTATAGCCCGAGATGACCGACTTCACGCCCGGCAGTTTCTCGAAATCCGACTCCGTGCACCAGAAGCAGCCGCCGGCGAAGGTGGCCACGGCCAGCTTCGGCTCCGCGGGGGCGGTGGGGCCTTGCCCTTGGCCGGCCCAGGCCGCCAGCGCCCCCATCAGGGACATCGCGGCGATGGTCATTAGGGTTACGCGCATGCCAAACCTCCTTGCCAGCCCCAGGGCCGGCCTGAAAATCATTCCCATGTCCACAATGATAACCACGCCCCCAGGATGGGGCCAGGGCAGGGTAGGGATTATCAGGCGCGGCGGCTCTTGGCTCGGAAGCGGGGGTGGCTCAGGCCCAACTTATTGAGCTTGTAGGTCATGCGGCTGGGTGAGATGCCCAGCATGGCGGCGGCGTCCTTCTGCACCCAGCCGCTCTGCTCCAGGGCCGTGACGATGGCCTGGCGCTCCAGTTCCTCCAGGTTGAGGCTATGGGCCAGGAAGAGACCGCCGTTGGCGGCGGCCGACTCCAGCAGGGCGGGGGCCTGACAGGGCGGGTCCAGGGCGGACGGCGGGGGGAAGGTGAGGTTGAGGTCGGCCAGGGTCAGCTCGCCATTTTCGGTAAAGAGCACGGCCCGCTCGATGACGTTGCGCAACTCGCGGATGTTGCCCGGCCAGGGGTAGTCTTCCAGGGCCTGGCACACCTGGGACCCCATGTGCACCAGGGGACGCTTGAGCTCCTGGCAGATGCGCTTCAAGAACATGTTGGCCATGGGCAGGATGTCCGCCCGGCGGCGGCGCAGGGGGGCCAGGTCCAGGGTGGCCACGTTGAGGCGGTAATAAAGATCCTTGCGGAACTGGCCGCTCTCCACGGCCAGGGTGAGGTCGCGGTTGGTGGCGGCCACGATGCGCACGTCCACGTGGATTTCCCGCGAGCCGCCCAGGCGGTAGATCACCTGGTCCTCGATGGCCCGCAGGACCTTGGCCTGGATGGCCGGGCTCATCTCGCCCACCTCGTCCAGGAACAGGGTGCCGCCGTGGGCCTGCTGGAAGCGGCCGGCCCGGGCCATGTGCGCCCCGGTGAAGGCCCCCTTCTCGTGGCCAAAGAGCTCGCTCTCCAACAGGGTCTCGCTTAAGGCCGCGCAGTTGACCGTGACCATGGTGCCGTCGCGGCGGGGGCTGTTGGCGTGGATGGCCCCGGCGATGAGGCTCTTGCCGGTGCCGGTCTCGCCGGTGATCATCACCGTGAGGTTGGTGGGGGCCAGGCGCTTGATCTGGCGGATCACCTGCTGCATGGCCTCGCTCTGGGCGGTGAGGCTCTCCAGGCGGTAGAGATAGGGCTGCTCGTGGCGCAGATAGTGGTAGGCATGCTGCAGGGAGGCCTTTTCCAGGGCCCGGCGCACCGTGAGCCGCAAGTGCTCAAGGTTCAGCGGCTTTTCCTGGTAGTCAAAGGCGCCGCGGCGCATGGCCTCCACGGCGTCCTCCACCGAGCCCGGGCGGCTAGTGATGATTACCGGGGTGGAGGGGGCGTGCTCCTGCACATAGCGCAGCACCTCCAGCCCGCCGCTGGAGGGCAGGTCCAGGTCGGTGACGACAAGTTGGAAGACGTTGTTGGCCAGCAGCTCCAAGGCCAGGTAGCTGTCCGAGGCCTGGCTGATCCGGTTGCCGTCCTGGCTCACGAGCGCCACCACCTGCGCGCGCAGGTCTTGGTCGGGGTCGGCCAGAAGCAGGTGGTTGCTGGAGGTGATAGCCATGCCCACATATGACCGCTAGAGATTAATCCCGCACAGGTATTTCTAAAATAACATCACAGGCCGGTAAATTCCAAATTTAAAATTTTGGAGGTTTTGAGCCCGACCGAGTTCCAATCCATGGATTTGGCGGGCGCCCTAGGCATTTTTTGCTGGCCGCCCCGGCGGAGCCCGCAACTTGCCACAAATGTTAATATGATGTAATCATTATGTTAACAATCATGAGCCACACGTTTCACACATCAAATGCTTCCTGTGGTGTTTCGGCATGATGCTTGCTATAATTTTTTTGAAGAAACGTTGCGGACAAAGCCAAACCCGCCGCGAGGCGGGGACGGAAAGCCTTCGGGTCTCCTGGGGAGACGGCCGGGTTGCCTGTGTGAACATGGGAACCCGGTTTCCTTTTGGGCCTGACAAAAGGCGCCGGGCGCGGAACATGGGGAGGAAAATCATGGACCGGAAGTGGCTACAGACCATCCTGGCCTGCCTGGCTCTGGTCGCGCTGTTGGGCCACGGCTCAGAAGCCCGCGCCGAGCAAATCAGTACCCTGGTGGTGACCAGCATTGATTACGGCTACAACGCCAGCATCAAGTTCCAGGGCACCAACCGAACCGTGAGCATCGGCGAGATGGACGTCACGCTGAACAATTTCACCGACGTGGTGGCCTATTGCGTGGACTTGAACCAGACCTTCAGCACCGGGGTCAACTACACCAGCTACGAGATGTATCCCATCAACCAGAGCATGTCGACCCTGCAGGCCGGCTGGCTCCTGGGCCACTACGGCCCCGGACTGGGCTATTCCCACGCCGGCTACAGCACCGCCGCCTCCATCACGGCCCTGCAGCTGGCCATCTGGGAGGTCACCTACGATTACGCCTCCAGCTACGATACCTCTGGCTACTACACGGCCTTGAGCTCCGGCAACTTCATCGTCAACAACCTGGTCAGCGAGAGCAGCACGGTCAAGACCCTGGCCCTGTCCTATCTGGCCTCCCTGCCCACCCAGTTGGCCCAGTTGAGCCTGACGGGGCTGAACTATTCCGGCGTGGCCCGCAGCGGCTACGCCCAGGACTTCGTGGTGGGCAACGTGGGTGGCGCCGTGCCCGAGCCGGGCAGCATGCTGCTCTTCGGTTCCGCCGCCGGCCTGCTGGGCTGGCTGCGCCGTCGTCGGGGGCAGCGGCAAGGCGGCCCGGAGGCCGAGCCCAGCGCCTAGCCCCAGGGCGGTCCCAGGGTACACACACCGCGGCCAGCGCCTCCCGACGGCGCTGGCCGCGTCAAATTCAAATTTAAAAATTCGCACCAGACGCCCCCGGCCAAGTTGCGATATTTACATTAGCCTGGCCAGACTGGGAAAAAGATACCGCCCCCCCGCGCCGGCCCTCACTGGGCACGCCATGAATAAATCACGTTATGTGAATAAGTTATATAATAATTTCTCAGGTGTTCCTGCTTTAAATACTTTGCTGGCATTGCGGCATGGACTTTGCTAATATTTATTAACAAGAAAATTTGAGAAAAAGCCAAACCCGCCGCGAGGCGGGGACGGAAAGCCTACGGGTCTCCAATGGGAGATGGCTGGGTTGCCTGGGAAAACAAGCGGGCGGCCCTTTTGTTTTTCTTGGTGTATGCGAAAATCAGGCTGGGCACTTAGCAGGGGGAGATATGATCATGAGAAATATAAAGCTCGTCGCCACCGGCGCGTTCCTGGCCCTGGTCCTGCTGTTGGGCTTCGGCCCCGCCGCCCAGGCCAGCAACATCAACTCCATCACCGTCAACAGCTACACCGCCACCACTGGGCTGAACATCACCCTAAAGGACGCCTACAACCACGTCCTGCTCTCCGGCGGCGAGACCGGCGCCGAGTTCAGGGTGCACATCGATTTGGGCAACAACAACTTCCAGGACGTCATCGGCTACTGCACCGACGTCTTCCAGAATGTGGGCACTGGCACCTACTCCAACAATTACAACCTGTACAATGCCAGCACCAGCCCCACCTGGTCTTCCTCGCAGCAGGCGGCGGCCTGGCTCTTGGGCAACTATGACCCCAGCCTGGGCAACCCCTACAGCTACAGCATGCAGACCACCATCAACGCCCTCCAGGCGGCCATCTGGGAGGTCACCTACGATTACTCCGCCACCGGCTCCTACAGCCTGGGCGGCGGCAGGCTTACCTTCAACAACCTGGACGGCACCGTGGCCGCCCTGGCCAACAGCTACCTGACGGCCCTGGGCTCGGCCCAGACCGGGGGCACC
>JAKAGJ010000112.1 GCA_021815655.1 Deltaproteobacteria bacterium
GCCGCTTTCGCCCGTTCCGGCGCCGTGGCCATGGGCCTCAGCGCCATCAACGAGTACATCGGCTACTCCAAGGGTGAGAACACCCTGGAGGACTACGTGCGCTACGTCCGCCAGGACCTGATGGGCATCGCCCGCGACGACCTGGTGTACAACATCGCGCGCCACGTGGACAGCTCGGTGCATCTGTTCGAGAAGTGGGGCCTGCCCATCTGGACGGACGAGAACGGCAAGTACGTCCGCGAGGGCCGGTGGCAGATCATGATCAACGGCGAGTCCTACAAGGTCATCGTGGCCGAGGCCGCCAAGAACGCCATGGAGAAGGCCGGCTTCGACATCCTCGAGCGCGTCTTCATCGTGGGCCCGATCATGGACGGCGACCGCATCGCTGGCGCCTACGGCTTCAGCACCCGCGAGGACAAGTTCTACATCTTCAAAGCCAAGGCCGTCTGCGCCATGATGGGCGGCGCGGTGCACGTGTTCCGTCCCCGGTCCATCGGTGAGGGCCTGGGCCGCTCCTGGTATCCGCCCTTCAACAGCGGCTCCACCGCCTACTTCACCATCGCGGCCGGCGCCGAGATGACCAACCAGGAAGTGCGCTTCATCCCCGTGCGCTTCAAGGACGCCTATGGCCCCGTGGGTGCGTGGTTCCTGCTGTTCAAGAGCCGCGCCACCAGCGCCACCGGCGGCGAGTACATGGTTACCCGCAAGGCCGAGCTGCAGAACTGGGCTCCCTACGGCCTGGTGAAGCCGATCCCGGCCAACCTGCGCAACTACCTGGGCATGCTGGACGTTGACGCCGGCATGGGTCCGCTGTACATGGAGACCGCCGAGGCCATCCAGAACATCGCCAACCAGTACAAGGACGATGAGAAGGCCTTCAAAAAGAAGATGAAGAGCCTGGAGGCCGAGGCTTGGGAAGACTTCCTGGACATGACGGTCAGCCAGGCCATCCTGTGGGCCGCCAACAACATCTATCCTGAGAAGAGCCGCTCCGAGATCGCGGCCTGCGAGCCCTACTTCATCGGTTCGCACTCCGGCGGTTCTGGTGCCTGGGTGTCCGGTCCCGAGGACATCAACACCCCCTACAAGTGGGGCTACGGCAACATGACCACGGTCAAGGGCCTGTTCTCGGCCGGTGACGGCACGGGCGCCTCCAGCCACAAGTTCTCCTCGGGCTCCCACGCCGAGGGTCGCTGGGCCGGCAAGGAAGCCATCCGCTTCATCCTGGCCAACAACAGCCAGCCCAACGTGGCCGGTGTCGACGAGATCAAGGCCAAGTGCCTGAAGCCTCTGGACATCTACGCCGCGAACTGCAAGTTCACCTCCGACCCCATGATCAACCCGAACTACATCCTGCCGATGCAGTTCATGTTCCGTCTGCAGAAGATCATGGATGAGTACGCTGGTGGCGTGGTGAGCGCCTTCAAGACCTCCCAGGCCCTGTGCGACCGCGGCCTGGAGCTCTTGGCCATGCTGAAGGAAGACGCCGAGAAGCTGGGCGCCAAGGACCGCTACGACCTGGAGCGTTGCTGGGAGAACTTCCAGCGTATGTGGCAGGCCGAGGCCCATATCCGCACCATCCTCTTCCGTGAGGAGACCCGTTGGCCTGGCTACTACTTCCGCGCCGACAAGCCCAAGATGGACCCGGCCTGGAAGGTGTTCTGCAACTGCACCTACAAGAACGGCACCTGGGAGTTCGTCAAGCGCGACGTGGTCGACCTGGTTCCGTAAGCTGATGTCTTGACCGATGACTCCAGGCGCCCCTCAAGGCGCCTGGAGTTTTTTGCCCGCCCCGGGCTGGCCCACGCGGCGGTCAAGGCCGCGGGTCTGGCCCGGGCCGGACAAAAAACTAGCCTTCTCGCCCAGGGCCCCTCGCCCTGGGCAGACGAGTCACCCCACTGGTTAAACAGGTTTTTCTGGACTGGTGGGGGGTGGATATGTATGATAGGCCGGTTTGTACGCACGCCCCCTCCCCTAGGAGCGGGCGGCCCTTCCCGTATCAGCCGGACCAGCTCCAAGGGCTCGAAACCAGGGCGCCTGCGCCCGCTGTTCGACCGGGGCGGGCCGGGGCGCCAGGCGCAATGAAACTACCTTCGGAGGTGTCTCGATGACAGATGACAGCATGAGCCAAGCCATCCTGGTGGTCGGCGGTGGCATGAGCGGGCTCAGCGCCGCGTTGGAGGCCGCCGAGGCGGGCTTCAAGGTGGTGCTGGTGGAGAAAAACCCCTACCTGGGCGGCCGCGTGGCCCAGCTGCACCAGTACTTCCCCAAGCTGTGCCCGCCCTACTGCGGCCTGGAGATCAACTTCCGGCGCATCCGCAGCAACCCGCGCATCGAATATTACACCCTGGCCGAGGTCACCTCCGTGACGGGCCAGCCCGGCGACTTCACGGTTGCCGTCAAGCAGAACCCGCGCTTTGTCAACGAAAAGTGCACCGGCTGCGGCAAATGCTCCGAGGCGGTGACCGCCACCATCTCCAACCCCTTCAACTATGGCCTGAGCCAGATCAAGGCCGCCTACCTGGCCCACGAGTTGGCCATGCCCCAGCGCTTCGTCATCGACCCCAGCATCGCCGGCACCGAGGACGGCCAGAAGGCCTTCCAGGCCTGCCCCTACGGCGCCGTGGACCTGGGCGACAAGGGCCAGGACCTGACCTTCAAGGTTTCGGCCGTGGTCTGGGCCACCGGCTGGACCCCCTACGATCCCACCAAGATCGAGTACTACAACTACGACAAGAGCCCCAACATCATCACCAACGTGATGATGGAGCGCCTGGCGGCCCCCTTCGGCCCCACTCAGGGCGCCATCCAGCGCCCCGGCGACGGCCAGGCCCCCAAGAACGTGGCCTTCATCCAGTGCGCCGGAAGCCGCGACGAGAACAACTTGCCCTTCTGCTCCTCCATTTGCTGCCTGGCCAGCCTGAAGCAGTCCACCTACATCCGCTCCCAGCTGCCTGAGAGCAAGGTGACCATCTACTTCATCGACATCCGGGCCATGGACCGCAACGAGGACTTCTACACCAAGGTCAAGGCCGACGAGGGTGTCAGCTTCGTCAAGTCCAAGATCGCTCTCATCACGCCCACCGACGGCGGCAACCTCATCCTGGAGGGCGAGAACACCACCACGGGCGAGCGCTTCAAGGCTGAGCACGACCTGGTGGTCCTGGCCACGGGCATGCAGCCCAATACCGCCCTCAACAAGATTCCCTATGACGTGGCCTATGACGACTACGGCTTCGTCCTGGGCAACCAGGCCATCATCGGCGCCGGCACCGTGCGCCGGCCCAGCGAGGTGGTCACCTGCGTTCAGGACGGCACGTCGGCGGCCTTGAAGGCCATCAGCGCGGCCAGGAGGTAGCTATCATGAGCAAGAAAATCTGTGGATACATCTGCAAGGGCTGCGGCATCGGCGACGCTCTGAACACCGCCAAGCTGGCCAAGGCCGCTGGCGAGCAGGGTGTCAAGGAGTTCAAGGAGCACGACGTGCTCTGCTCGCCCGAGGGCGTGGCCATGATCCAGGCCGACGTGGACGCCGGCTATAACGCCCTTCTCATCGCCGCCTGCTCCTCGCGGGTCAAGACCGACGAGTTCGCCTTTGGCAGCCAGGTGCTGGTGGAGCGCGTCTCCCTGCGCGAGCAGGTGGTCTGGGGCCTGTCCGAGGCCGATGAGGAAGACACCCTCATGGCCGGCGAGGACTACATGCGCATGGGCGCCATCAAGCTCAGCAAGAGCGAGCCCCCCACGCCCTACCAGCTGGAGGGCGAGGTGGCCAAGGCCGTGCTGGTGGTGGGCGGCGGCGTGGCCGGCATGAATGCCGCCCTGGCCGCGGCCAAGGCCGGCAGCCAGGTGATCCTGGTGGAAAAAGAGGCCCAGTTGGGCGGTTTCCTGGGCAAGATGGCCAAGCTGGGCCCCCAGACCCCTCCCTACCGCGCCCTGGAAGACACCAAGGTGGACGAGTTGGTGGGCAAGGTCAGCGGCCTGGACCAGATCAAGGTCTACACCGGCACCACCATCGACAAGACCGAGGGCGCTCCCGGCAACTTCACCGTGAGCTTGAGCAACGGCGAGCAGGTGCGCGCCGGCGCCATCATCCAGGCCACCGGCTGGCTGCCCTATGACCCCGAAAACCTGAAAGACGAGTTGGCCTACGGCTCCAACCCCAACATCGTCACCAACGTGCAGTTCGAGGAGAAGGCCAAGACCGGCGACCTGTCGGGCATCAACGCCATCGCCTTCGTGCAGTGCGCCGGTTCCCGCGACCAGAACCACCTGCCCTACTGCTCGGCCTTCTGCTGCCTGGTTTCCTGCAAGCAGGCCATGTACGTTAAAGCCGCCAACCCCGAGGCCAGCGTGTACGTGGTCTACAAGGACGTGCGCACCCCCAGCCAGTCCGAGGAGGTCTACCGCGAGGCCCAGCGCCAGGGCGTGATCTTCATCCGCCGCGACGAGACCTACCCCAGCATCAGCGGCTCGGGCAAGCTGACGCTCACCACCAAGGACGTGCTCCTCAACGAGCAGGTCGACCTGGAAGACCTGGACATGGTGGTGCTGGCCACGGGCATGAAGCCCAACAACCCCAAGGTGGTGGACGCGCCCCTGGTGGCCTTCGGCGAGGACCAGGAAAAGGCCAAGCAGATGACCGAGGAGGCCAAGGCCCAGAACGAGGACTGGTCGATCCTGAACCTGGCCTACCGCCAGGGCCCCAACCTGCCCACGCTCAAGTACGCCATGCCCGACAGCCACTTCATCTGCTTCCCCTATGAGAGCCGCCGCACCGGCATCTACACCGCCGGCACGGTGCGCCGCCCCATGCGGGTCAGCCAGGCCCAGGAGGACGGCGTGGGCGCGGCCATGAAGGCCGTGCAGGTGATCCGGGCGGCTGAGGTGGGCTGCGCGGTGCATCCCCGCTCCGGCGACGAGACCTTCCCCGAGTTCGCCATGCAACGCTGCACCCAGTGCAAGCGCTGCACCGAGGAATGCCCCTTCGGCGCCATCAACGAGGACGACAAGGCCAACCCCCTGCCCAACCCCACCCGCTGCCGCCGCTGCGGTGTGTGCATGGGCGCCTGCCCCGAGCGCATCATCTCCTTCAAGAACTACTCCGTGGACATCGTGGGCAGCCAGATCAAATCCATCGAGGTGCCCGAGGAGGACGAGGAGAAGCCCCGGGCGGTTATCCTGGTTTGCGAGAACGACGCCCTGCCGGTGATCGACATGGCCGCACGCATGGGCAAGACCTGGTCGCCCTACTTCCGCTTCATCAACGTGCGCTGCCTGGGCTCGGTCAACCTGGTGTGGATCGCCGACGCGCTCAGCAAGGGCATCGACGGCGTGGGCCTCTTCGGCTGCCGCCGCGGCGAGGACTACCAGTGCCACTTCATCAAGGGCTCCGAGATCGCCAACGTGCGTATGTCCAAGATCTCTGAAACCTTGACCCGACTGGCCCTGGAGTCGGACCGCATCAAGGTCTCCGAGGTGGGTATTAACGAGGTCGAGACCCTGATGGACATCCTGAAGTCCTTCCAGGACACCATCGACACTGTGGGTCCCAACCCCTACAAGGGCTTCTAGCCAAGCCAGGGGGCCCGCCCGTGACAGGGCGGCGCCCCCTTCCCCTTGCCGGGGGATGAACAATATTTTGTGTAACTACTCCTAAGTGAGGATGTCCATGGACTACCAGCAGGACTTCGCCAAAGAGGTCTACGAGAAGGTGGACTCCGGGGCAGAGATCAAGGTGTGCATGCAGTGCGGCGTGTGCGCCTCAACCTGCCCCCTGCGCGAGAAGATGAAGTACTCCCCGCGCAAATTGTGGACCCTTATCCGCGCCGGTCGCCGCCAGGAGGTCCTCAACTGCCCCGACATCATGCTCTGCACCTCCTGCTACACTTGCAAGGTGCGCTGCCCCCGCGGCATTCCGGTCATCGACGTGATGCACGGCCTGGCCCACTATGCCCTGGAAAAGGGCATCACTCCCCGCGAGGAGACCAAGAAGTTCGGCGAGGCCTTCTGGGACAGCATCTACGAGACCGGCCGCGTGGACGAGGCCACGGTGCCGATCAAGTACTGCCTCAAGGACGGCATGATCGCCGGCCTGAAAAAGAGCTTGAGCATGCTGGACATCGGCATGGCCCTGATGAAAGCCAAGCGTCTGACGCCCAAGCTCTTCATACCCCCCAACTTCTTCATCCCCGGCAGCCACAAGATCAAGGGACTCAAGGACCTGCAAAAGATGCTGGACAAAGCCAAGGCCATGGGCGCCAGGAAGGAGGGCTAGCATGGACTACTTCCTCTACTCCGGTTGCTCGCTGGAGGCCTCCGGTTCCCACTACCTGCTGAGCCTGGAGGGCGTGGCCAAGGTCCTGGGGATCGACCTCAAGGAGATCGACGACTGGAACTGCTGCGGCGCCTCCATCTCCTACGTGGGCGGCACCGAGATGCAGTCCATCGTGCTCAACGCCCGCAATCTGGCCTTGGCCGAGGCCCAGGGCGGCCATGACATCATCGCCCCCTGCTCCTCCTGCTACATCATGATGAACAAGGTTAACCACCACCTGCAGGAGGACCCCCAGCTCCTGGCCAAGGTCAACTCCATCCTGGCCGAGGGGGGGCTCAAGTACTCGGGCAAGCTCAAGGCCCGGCACCTCCTGGACGTGCTCTACCACGACGTGGGCGTGGACAAGATCAAATCCATGGTCAGCCGGCCCCTGACCGGCGTCAAGGTGGCCGCCTTC
>JAKAGJ010000113.1 GCA_021815655.1 Deltaproteobacteria bacterium
GGCATGATCCTGGACGAGGACCTGCGTTGCAGCCGCAAGGGCCGGCTGCTCCTGGCCAAGGGCAACCATCTGAACGCCGCCGCCATCCAGTTCATCCGCAACTATAACCGCATCAATGGGGTGCGCCAGCCGGTGAGGGTGCTGGTGCCTTTGTCCAAGCAGCCAGCCAGGGTGGCCGACAACCTGGGCGCGCCCGATGTGGAGGCCGAGCGCCACCGGTAATGGCCGCGCCTCATCCGCGCCAAACGGGGCCTGTCTCCCGCCGCTCTGGCTGCCCGGAGGCGGCCCTGGGCAACCCCGCGCGGCGGCCCTACCCTGGATTCAGGTTTGTTTTCCATGACACCATGCCGTTCATGGCTGGCATCAGGCCGGTATTTTTTACTGGCGCTAATTTCAAGGTATGTGTCAACCTTGTAAATGTTGCCGATAGGCTTCACTGACTACCCAAAAAGCGGCTGAACCCTGCGCATCATCCGGCCTGCCCCAAGCACAGCTCGATCCTGCGAGGTGGCGATGCGGGCCATGTCTCTTAGAACCTACTTGATTCGTCTGGTCTGGTTTTGTGTCCTGCCGCCGTTGCTGCTGGCCATCTTCCTGGCCATCCTCAACCTGAACGTCGCGGAAAGGCAGCTCGATCAAGAGGCGCGCAAACAGCTGGCCAACGCCACCCACGCCATAGACCTGCTGGTGCGGGGGCATATCGACGCCTTGCAGGTCCTGGCCGGCTCACCGCTCTTGGACGACCCGCCCCACCTGGCCGATTTCTATGTGGAAGCCCAGGCTTATTTCCATCATTTGCGCGGCAACATCATCCTGGCCGACCAGGAGCATCACATGCTCCTCAATACCCGCGTGCCCTTTGGGCAACCCCTGCCCAGCCTCTTTTCGCCCCAAGGACACGCCGTCGCGCCCCAGGCCCTGGACAGCGGCCGGCCGACGGTGGGGGACATGTTCCTGGGTCCTCTGGCCCAGGAGCCCCTGGTGGCCGTGGCCGTGCCGGTCATCCGCCGGGGTCAAGCCAAATACCTGCTCCTGAGCACGGTGGCGACCCGCCACCTGGAGCGGCGCCTGGCGCAGATAGCCCTGCCCGAGAGCTGGTCCCTGGCCCTGTTGGACGGCAAGCAGGAGGTGATGGCCCGCGCTCCGGCCCCGGGCCCGGCCACGGGGCCGGAGGCTGGCCAAGGCCATCCCCGGCGGTTCGTGGCTCCCTCTCAACTCGCGCCCTGGTCCGTGGTTTTGCAGGTGCCGCAGCAGGCCTACCGCGCGCCCGTCCTCGCCGGTCTGTTGGCCCTGGCGGCGGCCATCCTGGGCATCTCCCTGCTGAGCGTGCTGGGGGCCTGGTGGGCCAGCCGCCGGCTCCTGAGTTCGGTGGCCAGCCTGTTGGACACCCACGCCGCGGCCCAGGCCCCAGAAACATTGATCAAAGAATTCGAGGAAGTGGGCGCGGAGCGCCGACGGGCGGACGAGGAGAAGGCCCTCACCGCGGAGATATTGCACCTGGTAAACACCGCCAGCGGTCGCGACGCCCTGTTGAAAGCGGTCCTGACCCGCCTCCAGGAATGGTCCGGGTGCCAGGCGGTGGGCATCCGCCTGCGCCAGGGGGATGATTTTCCCTACTTCGAGACCTCGGGGTTCCCCGCCAGCTTTGTGAAGCTGGAGAACAGCCTCTGCGCCCGCGACGCCCAGGGCGATTTGCTGCGCGGCCCCGACCAAAACCCCATCATGGAATGCATGTGCGGCAACATCCTGCAAGGGCGCGTGGACCCGGCCCAGCCCTTCTTCACCAACGGCGGCAGCTTCTGGTCCAACTGCACCACCGAGCTGCTGGCCAACACCAGCGAGGCCCAGCGCCAGGCCCGCACGCGCAACCGCTGCAACGGCGCGGGCTACGAGTCGGTGGCCCTCATCCCCCTGCGCGCCGGCAACCAGACCTTCGGCCTGATCCAGCTCAACGACCATCGCCGGGGCTGCTTTACCCCAGAGAAGATCGCCCTGCTGGAAAGGCTGGCCAACAGCATCGCCGGCTTTTTGGCCAAAGCCCAGGCCGAGGAACAGCTCCAGCAAAGCGAGGCGCGCCTGCGCCTGGCCCAGGAGGCCGCCGAGGCCGGGACCTGGGAATGGAATCTGGGCACCAATGAGAACTACTGGTCCGAGGAGTTGTGGCAGCTCTACGGTCTCAAGCCTCATTCCTGCCAGCCTTCCTACGAGGCTTGGCTGGCCAGCATACACCCCGACGACCGCCAGGGGGCCGCCGACGCGGTTAGCCAGGCCGCGGCCCAGGGCACCGAGTTGGTGAGCGAGTGGAGAGTCAATACCGGCGGTGGCAAGGAAAGATGGCTGCTTTCGCGGGGGCGGCCACAGCGTGACGCCTCCGGCCAGGTCACGGGTTTTATCGGCATTGTGCTGGACATCAGCGAGCGCAAACAGGCCGAGGCTGAGCGCGAAAGGCTGTTCCAGCAATGGCGGCTGGCGTTGAAGGCGGCCCGCATGGGCTGGTGGCGCTACGACCCGGCGACCAAGGTTTGCACCTGGGACGAGCGCTACCAGGAGATCTTCGCGATGGAAGGTCTTGAGGGACCCCACGAGGAGATACTAAAACGCCTGCACCCCGAGGACCTGCCGCGGGTAGGGGCGGCCGCCACGGCGGCCCTGGACCCCGCCGACCCCCAGCCCTATTACGTCCATTACCGGATCAACCTGCCGGATGGTTCCCAGCGCTGGGTGGAGTCCCACGGCCTGGCCGCCTTCGAGGGCCAGGGACGGGAGCGCCACGCGGTGAGCTTGGTGGGCAGCGTGGCCGATATCACCGAACGCAAGCGGGCCGAGCGGGAACTGCAAGAAAGCGAGGCCCACTTCCGCTCCTTGTTCCAGAACATGCTCAACGGCTACGCTTACTGCCGCATGCTCTATGAGCAAGGCCAGCCCGTGGACTTCATCTACCTGGAAGTGAACAACGCCTTCGGTCAGCTCACCGGTCTGGAAAACGTGCAGGGCAAGCGGGTTTCCGAGATCATCCCCGGCATACGGGAGGCGGACCCAAAGTTGCTGGAGCGCTACGGGCGAGTGGCCTCAACCGGCATGCCCGAACGCTTCGAAACCTACGTAACCGCCCTGGACATGTGGTTCTCCATCTCGGTGTACCGCCCGCATGAGGATCACTTCGTGGCCGTGTTCGACGTCATCACCGAGCGCAAGCTGGCCGAGCAGGAACTCTTGCGCAGCCAGGCGTCCATCCGGGGCCTGCTGGACGCCACCACCGACTCCATCCTGCTCCTGGATCGCCAATACCGTGTCCTGGCGGCCAACCAGGTGGCCAGCCAGCGCCTGGGTCTGACCACCCAAGACATCCAGGGGCACAGCGTCTTCGAATTCCTGCCCCCCGAGGTGACCGCCAGCCGGCGCGCCTCCCTGGACGAGGTCCTGCGCTCGGGCCGGCCCCTGCGCTTCAAGGACCAGCGCCAGGGCCTGCACTTCGACAACCACATCTATCCGGTCACCGACAAGCAGGGGCAGGTCACCGGCATCGCCGTCTACGCCCGCGACATCACCCAGGCCATGAGGGACGAGGCCCAACGCGCCAGCCTGGAGAGGCAGTTGCACCAGGCCCAAAAAATGGAGGCCATCGGGACCCTGGCCGGTGGCATCGCCCATGACTTCAACAACATCCTGGCCGCCATCATGGGCTATGCCGAGATGGCCCAGGATGACGCCAGGCGAGGCCAGACCGACCCCGCCGACTTGGAGGAAATCACCAAGGCCGCCGAGAGGGCCAAGGCCCTGGTAAGGCAGATTCTCACCTTCAGCCGCCGGGTGGAGGCGGAGAAAAAGCCCCTGGACCTGAACCGGGAGGTGTTGCAGGCCACGCAGTTGATGGGCAAGACCATCCCCAAGATGATCCAGATCGAGGCCGACCTGGACCCGGACCTGGCGATGGTCCACGCCAACGCCAATCAGATGGAGCAGGTGCTGCTGAACTTGGGCACCAATGCCGCCGACGCCATGCCCGACGGGGGCAAGCTCTGCATCAAGACGCAAAACATCATGGCCAACGAGGTGCTTTGCCTGACCTGCGGCAAGACGTTCTCGGGGCCCCACGTGGCCCTGACCTTCTCCGACTCCGGCCAAGGCATTGACCCCCTGATCCTGGAGCACGTCTTCGAGCCCTTCTACACCACCAAGGGACAGGGCAAGGGCACCGGGCTGGGGCTCTCCACGGTGCATGGGATCGTCACCAGCCACGGGGGCCACATCACCTGCGCCAGCGCCCCGGGGTCCGGCACCACCTTCACCATCTACCTCCCCGCCGTCAGGCCCGCCGAGCATGATTCACCAGAGTTCGCCCTTGCCCAACCCCTGCCCGGCGGCCATGAGACCCTGCTCCTGGCCGACGACGAGGAGGCTCTCTTGCGCCTGGGCTCGCGCATACTGACCCAGGCCGGCTATGCGGTGCTCCAGGCCGCCACCGGCGAGCAGGCCGTGGAGGTTTACCGCCAATGTGAGGTCAAGCCCCAGGCCTTGGTCCTGGACCTGGGCATGCCCGGTATGGGGGGCAAAAGGGCCCTTGAGGAGATACTGGCCATCAACCCCCAGGCCAAGGTGATCATCGCCAGCGGCTATGGCACCGACGGCCGGGTCAAGGCCGCCCTGGGAGCCGGCGCCCTGGGTTTCGTGGCCAAGCCCTATCACAAGAGCGAACTGTTGAATATCGTCAGGAGCGTGCTGGATAAACAGCCGTGAGGTCGGCCCCGAAACCCATAATCCCCCAGGGATGATGCGGTCTTTTTGCACTTTCTCACAGGCAAGGCCCAATACCAGGCCATCAGGCCAAGTCATTGGCAAATCCTCACCCGGAAAACCGCACCCATTGGCTTAAAGAATGTCAGGCGCCGCGATTGCGACTTGTACCGGAGGTTGGCCTGGGTTAGATTTGTCCTGCCAACTAAAAGCACCTTCCCTGGCGGGGCACGCACCTTAGCCTCTGGGTAAACATGAGTCCGAACGACACGTTCCCCGGCAAGCCCTCCAGTATCCCCGACCAGGCCAATCTCCTCCATGAATTCGGGGAGGAGGCCCGGGACCACCTGGACCACATCGAGCCCGACCTTCTGGCCCTTGAGAAAAACCCCGCCGATCTGGAGAAGGACGTCATAAACCGCGTCTTTAGGGCCATCCATTCCATCAAGGGGTCGGCCGCCCTGGTGGGTCTGGAAACCCTGCGCGACTTCAGCCACTTGGTGGAGAGCGTCCTTTTGCGCATCAGGGGCGGCGAACTGGCCCCCACCCCGGAGCGCATCGACGTGCTGCTGGGGGCCGTGGACAAGCTGCGGCAGTTGATCCAGGCTGGCCCCTCCGGGGGGGAGGTCGATCTCCAGCGGGAGCGGGAAAGCCTGATCGCCTTGCAAGGCCGTCAGGCCCGAGCGGCCACCGCCGTGGTACCGGGCGTGCTTGCGCCCAGCGAGGAACCGGTCTGGCCCGAACGGGAGGAAACGGTGGCCCCCGACCTGACCCTGGGCCGGTCGGTCCTGGTGGTGGAGGACAACAAGATCGCCGCCCGCCTGCTATGCCAAAGGATTGAGGCCGAGACCAACTTCACCCCGGTGGTGGCCCACAGCCTGGCCGAGGCCCGTCAGGCCTTGGAGGACGATCGCCCGCGCTTTTTCGTTTCGGTGCTGGATCTCAACCTGCCCGACGCCCCCGACGGGGAGGTGGTGGATTTGGCCATCGCCCAGAGGCTGCCGGCCATCATCCTCACCGCCACCTTCGACGAGGCCGTGCGCGAGCGCATCCTGTCCAAGCGGGTGGTGGACTACGTGGTCAAGGGAGGGCTCAAGGACCTGGATTACGTGGCCCACCTGCTCAACCGCCTGGAAAGCAACCAGTGGGTCAAGGTTCTGGTGGCCGAGGACACGCGGGGCATCCGGGAGAACCTCAAGAGGCTCCTGCGGTTGCACCGCTACCAGGTGGTGACGGCCCAGGACGGCGAGCAGGCCTTGAGGCTGATGGAGGAGCATCCCGACGTGCGGGTGGTTATCACCGACTACAACATGCCGGGCGTGGACGGCCTGCAACTGACCAGCCGTCTGCGGGATCGCTACAGCAAGGACCGCCTGGCCATCATTGGCATGTCGGCCGAGGGGACCGGCACCCTCTCGGCCAAGTTTTTGAAGAGCGGGGCCAACGACTTTTTGCCCAAGCCCTTTCTCAACGAGGAGTTCCACTGCCGAGTCAGCCAAAACGTGGAGCTGTTGGAACTGATAGAAAAGATCCAGGAGGCCTCCTACCGCGACTTCCTCACCAACCTGTTCAACCGCAGGTATTTCTTCGCGGCTGGTCAGGAGAGGCACGGCCAGGCCGTGGCGTCCCAGCGGGGGCTGGCCCTGGGCATGATCGACATCGACCATTTCAAGAAGGTCAATGACGAGCATGGGCACGCCGTCGGCGACCAGGCTCTGCGTCACATCGCCGCGCTACTCGGCTCCATGTTCAAGGGACCGGCCCTGGTGGCGCGCCTGGGGGGCGAGGAGTTCTGCGTGCTGGTCCCGGACCTGGACCGCCAACACGCCCTGCTGCGCTTCAACGAGGTTCGCAAGGCCCTGGAGCATTCGCCCGTCAAGGCGGGCGACTTGTCCTTTGGCGTTACCGTCTCCATCGGCCTGGCCATCTTTCCCGGCCCCTCCC
>JAKAGJ010000114.1 GCA_021815655.1 Deltaproteobacteria bacterium
CATCGGCCTGGGAATGAAGGCCTCCACCAGCGACCTCCTGCGCGACAACTGCGACGAGTTCGTCTATTACGAGGACCTGGAGCGCCAGCGCGACCAGCCCCCGTCATTGACCAAGGCCCTGCCCAAGGAAAAGCGCGAGGCCTTCGATCTCTTGATCCAGTCCGTGGAGGCCCTGCAACGCGAGAACAAGGAGATCATCTACTCCTCCATGGTCAAGGACACCATCAAGCGCAAGAAGCCCTCCTTCGACGAGTCCTACTACGGCTACCGCAGCTTCACCAACCTGCTCCTGGAGGCCGAGAAGCAGGGGCTCATCAGCCTGCGCAAGGACGCCCGCTCGGGCACCTACGTGGTGGCCTCCCTGGGTGCCAGCGGCGATTAATTCCATACCGCAAGCCAAGCCGTCCATGGCCGGCAATCCATGCGCGTGCTGATGCTCAACGACCGGCTCTCGGCCCGGGGCGGGGCCGATTGGCTAATACCGCAAGCAAAGCCGTCCATGGCTTTGCTTGCCTATCAGCCGGGCAAAAGCGCGGTTTTGCCCGGCCTCCCGGGCGCTGGCGCGCCCGGCGGGCCGTCCATGGCCCGCAATCCATGCGCGTGCTGATGCTCAACGACCGGCTCTCGGCCCGGGGCGGGGCCGACCGCCATCTCATCGCCATCCTGCATCATCTGACAGGCCGGGCGCAGACGCTTTTGGCCGTGGGGCACGACGATCGTAGCCTGCCCGACGCCGAGCGGCCCGGCCTGGGCCGGTGGCTTAGGCTCAAGGGCCTGGAGCGCCAGGGCTTGAGCCCCCGGGGCGGGGCGGCGGCGTGCAAGCGCCTGCAAGGACTCATCAGCGACTGGCGCCCTGACGTGATCCACCTGCACAACCTCATGGACCCCTTGTTGCTGGAAACCGCCGCGGCCACGGGGCGGGCACTGATGACCGTGCAGGACCACCGCTGCTTCTGCCCCGGCCTGGGCAAGCTCACCCCCCAGGGAGCGATTTGCCATACACCCCTCGGCCCTAGCTGCCTGGGCTGCTTCGCTGACCAAGACTACGCCCAACGCCTGCTGGACTTGACCCGGCGGCGGCTAAAGGCCCTGACGGGCCTGCGCCGTCTCCTGGTGCTCTCGGGCTACATGGCCGACGAACTCACGGCCGTGGGCCTGGACCCCGGCCGGGTGCGGGTGCTGCCGCCCTTTGTGCAGGGCCTGGAGCCGGCGCGGCCCGCCGTGGCGCCCACCCATCACCTGCTGGCCTGCCGCCTGGTGGAGCGCAAGGGCGTGCTCATCGCCTGCCAGGCGGCCTTGCTGCTTGCAGGCGGCCCGCCCCTGGTGGTGGCCGGCGACGGGCCCCTGGCCGGCGAGGTGGCCCGCCTGGCCGGCCAGAGCCAGGGGCGCCTGGTATTTGTCGGCTGGGCCGACCGTGGGCGCATGAGCCGGCTGTTGGCCGGGGCGGCCAGCCTGTGGCTGCCCAGTCTGTGGGCCGAGCCCTTTGGCATCGCCGGCCTGGAGGCCCTGGCCCTGGGGGTGCCGGTGGTGGCCTCGGCCGTGGGCGGCGTGGAGGATTGGCTGCAAGACGGGGTCAACGGCCTGCTGACGGCCCCTGGTGACGCCCCGGCCCTGGCCCGGGCCGCCGGCCGCCTGGCCGGGCCGGAGGGACGCCGCCTGGGGGCCGCCGGAGCGGCTGGCGTGGCCCGGCTTTTCGGGCATAATGAACTCATGGAACGGCTACTGACACAATACCGGCAAGTGGCGACCCGGGCATGAGCCGGCCGGCGCCCCCGGTGGGGCCGGACCCCCAGGCCCCGCGCCTGCGTCTGGCCTATGACGCCATGTTCGCGGCCCAGGCCCGGCTAATCGCCGCCATGGGGCTGAGCCAGTTGGACCCGCGCCTGGCCCCGGCCCGGGCCGAGGCCAGGCGGCGCTTCCTGCGGGTCTGGCCTCGGGCCGGCAAGCGCGGCCTGGCCGGCGAGCCCGCCGGCGCCGCCGACCTCTACCTGTGCTGCCTGGCGCGGGGCTTGAGCCAGCAGGGGCTCAAGGTGCCACCCGAACTTCTGCCGGGCGACAGCGTATACTTCGCCCTGGCCGCCGAGGTGCTCTCGTGATCCGCTTGCGCCTCTTTGGGCGCTCCCGCCTTTACCACGACCCCTTGGCTCCGGTGCTGAAGGCCCCGGCCCAGGTGGGCTGGCAGGCCTGGTTCCGGGAGACGGAGCAGGTGGCGGCCCAGCCCCTTACCGGGCGCGAGCTACTCATGCGCGCCCGGGGGGAGTGGACCGTGGAGCCCGAGGAGGTGGCCCAGGTGGTGGCGCGCCACGGGAGCCTGGCCGTGGGGCCGGCGGGCGAATTGCTGGTGGAACTCAGGGACCAGACCGCCGCCCTGGCCCTGGCCCAGGCCTTGAGCCTGAGCTTCGGTGAGGAGGTGCTGCTGGCGCCTTGAGGCCCCGTGCGCGCGCCTTGGAACTCTTTGCCCCGGGCGCCCTGCGCGGCTTATAATCGAGACATGATCCGGGGCCTTGGGGGTGTTTCTTCAACCGCGAAGGTGCACGTTGGGACTGTTCAGCCATATCGTCTGTTGTACGGATTTTTCCACTCATGGCGAGGTGGCCCTGCCGGCGGCCGCCGACCAGGCCCGCCGCGACGGCGCCCGCCTGACGCTCCTGCACGTGGTGCTGCCCGGCGCCCCCCTGCTGCCCGGCGAGAAGCCCCACGGCGCCGACCGCCTGCCCGACCAGCAGATCGTGGAGAAGCTCACGGCCTACATGCATGAACGCTATGACCAGGCCCTCAACGGCCTGGACTGGCGGCCGGCCCTGCGCCGGGGCCATCCCAGCGAGGAGATACTGGCCCACCTCCAGGAAAGCGGCGCCGATCTGGTGGTGATGGGCTCCCAGGGGCTCTCGGGCATGGGCCTGGTGCTCTTGGGCTCGGTGGCCGAGCGCGTCAGCCGCCGCGCCCCCTGCACCTGCCTCATCGTCCGTCCGGGGCGCCCCGCCTAGACGGGGAAGTCCACCTTTATCTTGAACATGCGCAAATTGGGCAGGCTACAGATGTCGGCCACGCCGGTCTGTTGGGCCAGGTCGGCCAGGTGGGCCTCGATCTCCTCCATGGTTTCGGCGATGAAGGTGAACCAGACATTGTAGTCGTGGGCGCGGCGGTAGTTGTGGGTCACGCCGGGGTAGGCGTTCACCGCCGCGATGAAGGACTTTAGCTTGTCCTCGGGCACGCGGGCGGCGCAGAGGGTGGAGGCGAAGCCCAGGCTGGTGCTGTTGAAGTTGCCGCCGATGCGCCGGATGATGCCCTTTTGCTTGAGCCGGGCGATACGGCTGATGACCTCATCCTCGCTTAAGCCCAGTTGTTGCCCCAGCTCCAGGAAGGGGCGCTCGGCGATGGGCAGGTGGGACTGGATGGCCCGCAATATGGCCTTGTCGGTGTCGTCCATGCTTGGCTCGGCCCGCCGCAAGATGGGAAAGGCTGGGGCCGGGGGACCCTCCCTGGCGAGAAGGCCCCCCGGGTTCTAAACTATCAGGCCACCTTGACCACCCAGCCGAAGGGATCGGGCCGGGTGCCCAGTTGGATGCCGATGATCTCGTCATAGAGCCGCTTGGTCAACTGCCCGGTGCCGCCGCCGGCCACCTTCAGTTCCTGCCCCTGGTAGGCGATGACGCCCACGGGGCTGACCACCGCCGCCGTGCCGCTGCCAAAGGCCTCCTTGAGGGCGCCGGACTTCTGCGCGGCGATCACCTCGTCGATGCTCAGGCGGCGCTCGCTGACCTTGACCCCCCAGTGGCGGCAGAGCTGGATCACCGAGTCGCGGGTGACGCCGGGCAGGATGGTGCCGCCCAGGGGCGCGGTGATGACCTCGTCCCCGATCATGAAGAAGATGTTGGAGGTGCCCACCTCCTCGATGGTCTTGCGGTCGCAGGCGTCCAGCCACAGCACCTGGGTGTAGCCCTTGGCATGGGCTTCCTCGGCGGCCAGGAGGCTACAGGCGTAGTTCCCGCTGGTCTTGGCCTCGCCGGTGCCGCCGTGGGCCGCGCGCACGTACTTCTCCTCCACGTAGATCTTCACCGGGTTGAAGCCCTCGGGGTAGTAGGCCCCCACCGGTCCCACGATGATGAAGTACAGGTACTCGCCGCTGACCTTCACTCCCAGGGCCGCCTCGGTGGCGATGACCGTGGGGCGCACGTAGAGGCTGGTCCCAGGCGCGCGCGGAATCCACTCCTGCTCCACGCGGATGAACTCGTAGAGGTATTCCAGGGCCTCGTCCACCGGCACGGCCGGAATGCACAGGCGCGCGCAGGAGCGGTTGAGGCGCTCCAGGTTGGCCTGGGGGCGGAACATGTAGATGCCGCCCTGGGCGCCCCGATAGGCCTTGAGCCCCTCGAAGACCTCCTGGCCGTAGTGGAAGATCAAGGCCGCCGGGTCCAGCACGATGGGGCTGTAGGGCACCACGCGGGCATTGTGCCAGCCCTGGCCGGTCTTATAATCCCAGCGGAACATGTGGTCGGTGAAGATGCGGCCGAAACCCAGGTTGTTCTCGTCGGCGGGCTTGGGCTTCATCTGGCCGGGGGTGAGCAGGGTCTTGTTGAGCTGCATGATAATTCTCCTATTTCTTCACGGCCTGGGCCTTGGCCCGGGCCAGGGACTCGCGGTAGGGCGGCCTGAGCACGCCCTTTTCGGTGATGATGGCGCTGACCAGGTCGGCGGGGGTGACGTCGAAGGCGAAGTTCAAGGCCCCCGCCCCCTTAGCCGCCACCCGGCAGGTGCCGAAGGCCGTCACCTCGCCGGGGTCGCGCTCCTCTATGGGTATGTCATTGCCGGTCTTGGTGTCCAGGTCCACGGTGGACAGCGGCGCGGCCACGTAGAAGGGCACGCCGTGACGGGCGGCCTGCAGGGCCACGTTGAAGGTGCCGACCTTGTTGGCCACGTCGCCGTTGGCCGCGATGCGGTCAGCCCCCACGATCACCAAATCCACCATGCCCCTGGACATGATTACACCGACGGCCGAGTCCACGGCCACGCGTACCGGCACGCCCATGGCCACGCATTCCCAGGCCGTGAGCCGGGCGCCCTGCAACAGGGGGCGGGTCTCGTCGGCGATCACCGCGATCTCCTTGCCCGCCTGGCTGGCCGCCCACACGGGGGCCAGGGCCGTGCCGTAGCCACCGGTGGCCAGGGAGCCGGCGTTGCAGTGGGTGAGCACCGTGGCTTTCTTCTTGCGAATGAGCTTGGCGCCGTTACGGCCGATGGCCTGGTTGATGGCGATGTCCTGCTCCAGCATCAGCTGGCTCTCCTGGCGGATCAGCTGGCGCATGGCCTCGATGTCGTCCGGGGCCGCGGCCATGAGCGCCAGGATGCGGTCGCAGGCCCAGCCCAGGTTCACCGCCGTGGGGCGCGCGGCGCGCATGATCTCGATCTTGGCCGTGAGCTGGCGCCTGAAGGCCGCCGGGGTCTTGGCGGCCAGCGCCTCCGCCGCCAGGCTGATGCCCATGGCCGCGGCCACGCCGATGGCCGGGGCCCCGCGCACGGCCAGGGTCTTGATGCAGTAGATCACCTGCTTCATGTCCCGGCAGGCCATGTACAGGGTCTTGCCCGGCAGCAGGCGCTGGTCCAGGATCATCACCACCGGGCCGTCCCAGTACAGGGTGGCCGGCAGGGGCAGCCCGGCCACTTGGGCCGCGGCGGGGGTGGGTTTTAGGAGTTTGCCGGTGGTCACGCTAACCTCTAATCTTCTGACGATACGTGTATGCCGTCATTGCGAGGAGCCCTCGGGCGACGAAGCAATCGGCGTGGTCGCCGCTGACCGTCTAGGCTTGGTCCAGATTGGGATCACTTCAATTTTATTCATAGGGGCTGAGTTAACTCCGCCCGTATAGCATCGAGGCACTAGTCTGTGCAATCACCATACTATTGTAATCGCACGCTAAGTTCATCTGGCGACACTGAAAAATACTCGTTTAAAATTTTTTGGGCATCTTTTGCCAATATTTCGTGTTGCATTCCTATCATCGCTGAAGCATGAAGATTTCTATCGTAATCCACCGCAAGAACGATACCGCGCAACAAGGTCCCGTTTGTTATAACTGGCTCTATGAAGCGTAATTGCCATGACTCATTATGGTTTCTCCCTACTACATTGAGAACTACGTGCCCTGCTTCAAATCTCAGGCGCCCATGATAAGAGACGTTTTTTTCTCCTTCAACTGCGACAATCACCTTCAAACCAGTCAACCTTGAATATGAAATGTCCCATTTCTCATGAGTCCAAATTACATTACCATTCTTCCTTGACCAACCATAGTGATGCCATATGCCTAAAAAAGGTGAGGCATTAACTCTCCTTCTGTGCAATTTAATAACCCGGTAACCTAGCTGGGTTGCGAGCGGAATAGAAATGCCTAGACCCAACAATATCCATTCCTTTAACAAAATATCTGAAATTAAATTCATCACCCTTTATGCCCCCCAACTGAATCGCAAATTTCTCCGCGCCCGCCTGCAGGGCATCCTGCCCCGTAGGAAACCAAGGGTTGAATCGGCCCCTGCTACCCCAACATCTTCTTGACCAACTCATTCAATATGGCCGGGTTGGCCTGGCCCTTGGTTTCCTTCATGGCCTGACCCACGAAAAAGCCCAGGAGCTTGTCCTTGCCGGCCTTGAACTGCTCCACCTGGC
>JAKAGJ010000115.1 GCA_021815655.1 Deltaproteobacteria bacterium
GGATGGCGTGGGCCACCAGCTCCTTGCCGGTGCCGCTCTCGCCGCGGATGAGCACCGTGGTGTTGCTGGCCGAGACCTGGCCGATCAGGTCGTAGACCACCTGCATGGCCTTGGACTTGCCGATGATGTTGGCCGGCTGGAAGCGGTCCTTGAGGCTCTGCTGAAGGCGCACGTTCTCTTCGCGCAGGCGCTGCTGCTCCTCCACCGCCGATTGCCTGAGGCGCACGGCCTGGGCGATCATGGAGGCGATCACCGACAACAGGCGCACGTCCTCCTCCAGGCTCACCTCGTCGGCGAAGAGCCGGTCGGCGGACAGGGTGCCGATCACCTCGTTGCCGATCTTCACGGGCACGCAGATGAAGGAGATGTCGGCTTTTTCCATGTCGCTGCGGGCGCCGGTGCGGTCCAGGAACATGGGGTCCTCATTGATGTGGGGCACCACGGCCGGCTGGCCGGACTGCACCACCTTGCCGGTGACGCCCTCGCCCAGGTGATAGCGCCCACGCTCGCGCTGGCGGGCCGAGAGGCCGTGGGCCGCCTCGATGCCGATCTCGCCGGTCTCGCGGTTGAGCAGGGTGATGGTGCCGCGCAGCATGCCCATGTGCTTGGCCATGGCCGCCAGCAGGGGGCCCATGACGTCGCGCAGGTCCAGGCTGCGGTCCAGGGTCTGGCTGACCTCGAAAAGCAGGGATAGCTCCTGCACCTCGCGGCGTACGGTAGGTGTGTTGTGGGGGCTCATGTGTGTCTCGTCCGCTGTGGGGGCCTACCAATTTGTAGCCGATTGTACCAGAACTTACGAATCAGTAGACAGAAAAGCGCCATCCGGCCCACAGGAGGGGCCGCCATAACCGCTGAGTTAGCAGCGGAGGCCGGCCGCCTCGCCTGGGGCAAGGTCAGCCGGCCTCCGCAAGGCGTATAGGTTTCGAGCGCTCCCTGATCCTAGCCTGTTCGACAGGGCCGCCACGGGAGCCAATGAACCAAGACGATGGCTTGGTGCCACCCGACCCGTTTAAGCCCGGCCGGGGGCGCCCGGCCCGCCCCTGGTCTGCTCGACAGGCCCACCACGGGAGCCAATGAGCCAAGCCAATGGCATGGCGCCACCCGACCCGTTTAAGCCCAGCCGGGGGCACCCGGCAGCCCAGCCGGGGGCACCCGGCAACCCGGCCTACTCGGGCAGGGCCTCCTGCTTGCCCAGCACCGCCAGCTTCACGGCCCCCACCCGGCGGTAGACCTCCAGGGGCGAGCGGCGCTTGCCATCCACCATCAGGAGGTCATCCTCGATGGAGATGCCGAAGAGGCGCTCGTTGGTCTGGAGGTAGGGCAGTATAAGCTGCCAATCCTCCTCGGTCAGATCGAAGTACTGGCCGCCGTTGAGCTGCTGGTCCACCAACTGACGGTGGGGGTCGCGCACGTAGATGGCGCCGCCCGAGGCCAGGGAGAACAGGTTGCTGCCAGGATAGGGCGAGGCCAGGGGGCGCACCTTGCCCTGGTCGTCGAACTCCACGCCGTTGAGCACCACGAAGCCGCCGCCCTTCAGGGGGTCGCCGGCCATGAAGGACTCGGCCAGGAAGTCCAGGCAGGTGCCGTTGATGACCACCCGGGGCCGCCCCACGGCGTTGATCAGCGGCCGACCGGCGGCGTTGCCCTTGACGTAGACCTCGCCGCCCTTGGCGCCATACATGAAGGTCTGGCCCACGTCGCCGTGCACCACCAGGGTGCCCTGCTTCATGATCTGGCCCAACTGGTCCTGGGCGTTGCCGTGCACCACGATGGTCAGGCCGTCGATGCCCGAGGCCAGATAGTCGCCGGAGCTGCCGTAAAGGTCCAGGCGCACGTCCTGGCTGTTGACCCCCAGGGCGCAGCCGTGGAAGCGCTGGCCCTTGAGACCGTAGACGATGAACTGGCGCCAGCCCAGTTGATGGGCCGCCACCTGTAGGCGCGAATCGCAGTCGTCACCCTCGGGCTCGAACTGGCGGGCGAAGACCACCAGGGTCTTTTCGTTGCCCATGGGCGCCCGCAAATCGCCCTTGGTGTCCCAGTCTATGCGGGCAAAAGCCCGGCCGGCCTGGGCCTTGATGGGCGGCATCGCGTCCAGGAGGGAGTTGATGGCGTCCCTTATGAGCTGCAAGACCATGCTGCGCTTCAGGGCGCCGCAGTCATAGTGCATGTCATTGAGCAGGGTCAGGAACTCCAGGGCCCAGGTCAGGCCCTGGTCGTCCTGGGCCGCCAGGGCCAGGGTCCGCTCCAGGAGCCAGCGCCAGTTGGCGAAGCTCCAGGAAGCCGCCGCCGGAGCCACCAGGGCAAAGGCCTGGGCCGGCGCGCCCTGGCCCAGGCCCAGGCCGGCGGGCTGGGCTGGCGCCGCCGGGGGCTGGCCCAAGTCCACCTTGTACTGGCCGGCCGGCACGGTGATGGGCTTGCCGAACTTGTCGGCGCAGGTCAAGTCGTAGCCGGCGCCGTTGCCTTGCACGGTGAAGATGAAGGCCCCGCCGTCGGTGGCGCTGCCCCCGCGCGCGTTCCAGTAGCGGTCGGCCACCCGGCGGAAGCGCGGGTCGTCCTCGGCCAGAGAGCGCAGGGTGGCGTCGATGGCCTGCTTCTCCGAGGCCACCAGACCGATGGAGACGTCGCCCTCTTGCAGGGCGAAGACCTGGGGCCGCAGCATGGCGGTGTCGGTGATGCCCAGGAGCTTGTAGGTGTCGGTATCGGGCTGGCTGTGGGCGATGATGAAGAACCAGGGGCCGTCGGGCGAGCCGTGGATGTGCTGGGCCTGGATGGCCTTGTACACCTTCTGCTTGTCGGCCGGCAGGCGGTCGAAGTCCAGCTCGGTGGTGGGGGCCATGGCCTCGATCACGTACTCCAGGGGGTAGTGATAGACCCGGCTAAGGAGGTCAAACAACAGCGCCGAGACCTCGGTGTCGGTGAGGAACTGGGTGACGATGCCGTGCTGGCGCAGGTACTCCGAGACGCTGTAGTAGTTGGCGAAGTCGCCGTTGTGCACCAGGGCCTCGTTCATGCCGATGAAGGGGTGGCTGCCGCCGGGGTGCCACACGCGCCCCTTGGTGGGGTAGCGCTGGTGGGCGATCCACATGCGCGCCATGAAGTCATCCATGCCGTAGTACTGCACCGCCTGCTCGGCGTAGCCCACCAGCTTCAATATGACCAGGTCGCGGGCGTGGCTCAGCACGAAGGCGCGCTTGTCGCCCAGGCTGGCGTAGTAGCTCTGGTTGAGGTTGTAGGAGTTGCGGTAGATGAACTCGTCCTCCACCGCGCGGCGCTCCAGCTTGTCCATGGCGTTTTTCTGGGCGAAGTCGTCCAGCACCTGGTCCTTGACGCGCACGAAGTAGCGCACCACGTCCGGGGGCCGCACGTCCAGGCCCAGATCGCGCCAGTCCATGGCCGGGGTGACGCCGGCCTTGTGGTGCACCTCCAGGAAGGGGCTGACGCAGGCCCGCTCCACCTCATCCTCGGCGGCCTTGTCCAGAAGCGCCACCTGCATGATGTAGTCGTTCTTGAGCGTCGCCGCGTCCACCCCCAGCTGCTCGGCGGACAGGCCGGCCGCGGCGATGCCGCCGCCCTTGCCGTTGCCGCGGTTGTGCATCTGGATGGAGGGCTCGAAGATGTGACGTCCGCGCACCGGCACGCTGGCCGCGAACCCCACCACCCCGCAGCCGCCTTCCTCGGCGGCCTTCTGGGGGCTTAGGGGGCCGGCCTGGTCCGCCAGCTTGCGCCGGTGGGCCAGGATGCGCTCGGTCAGTCCCGGTAGTTCGTCCGCCCCGGCGGGACGAACGGGGTTTCCATGTATGTCTACTAGCCTGGCCACTGTGCCGGTCCTCTCGTAATGCATGTTTATTCTCCCAGGCGGCGGTCAGCCTTGGGATTGTCGGGCCTCTGGTAGTCCAGGTGGGTAAGCAGGTCGCTGCGCCCCACCAGGTCGCGGACGCTTTTCAGCCCCAGCCGCCAGAGCAGGGTCTGCAACTGCACCGCCCAGGAGTGGTAGAGGTTGATGAGCCGCTGGGAGCCCCACTCGGTGCCATAGGCCAGGGCCAGCTCGCTGTCGGTGGTGGCGATGCCCCGGGGGCAGCCACGGCCCGACTCGCAGTTGGCGCAGCGGATGCACTCCAGGGCCACCATGTCGGCGGTGCCGATGACGATGGCGTCGGCGCCCAGGGCGATGGCCTTGGCCACGTCCCAGGCGCTGCGCAGGCCGCCCGAGGCCACCAGGGTGACCTGATCGCGGATGCCCTCCTCCTTGAGGAAGCGGTGCACCATGGGGATGGCGTACTCGATGGGCATGGCGATGTTCTTTTTGGCGATGTCAGGGGCCGCGCCGGTGCCGCCGTAGGAGCCGTCCAGGTGCACGATGTGCGCTCCGGCGTAGAAGCTGCCCACGGCCACCATGTCCACGTCGATGGGGGTGGAGACCTTGACCGAAACCAGGGTGCGCGGATTGATCATCTTGATCCAGTCCACGTGCTTCTTGTGGTCCTCCACCGAGTACACCGAATGGAAGGGGAAGGGCGAGAAGAGCGAGGTGCCCTCCACGGCCTCGCGCATGCGCGCCACCTCGGGCGTCACCTTGTCGCCCAGGAGGTGGCCGCCCAGGCCGGGCTTGGCGCCCTGGGCGTACTTGAACTCCACGATGCGCACCCGCTGGATGGTTTCCTCGCGCACGCCGAAGAGACCCGTGGCCACCTGGGTGATGACGTGGTCCTGGTACTCCTTGAGCATGTCGGGGAAGCCGCCCTCGCCGGTGCAGGTGAAGGAGTCGTAGGTGGTGAAGGCCTTGGCGCGGCTTACCATGGTGGACAGGCTCACCGAGCCGAAGCTCATGCCGCCGCCGTAGATGGGCCAGGCGATCTTCACCGGCGGCCGGGCCTCGTCGCGCCGGCGGTTCAAGTCCACGGTGAGGTCCACGTCCTCGGGGCGGAAGGAGGTGTCCGGCGCGCTGGCGGGCAGCACGAAGTCCATGCGGTCGAAGCCGCCGCCACTGTTGCCCACGCGGTATTCCAGGTTGCTCTTGGGCGGGCGGCCGGTCTCGGCCTGCTCCCAGGTGGCCACCAGGAGATCGGCCGGCCAGCGGGGATCGCCGAAGGTCTTCCACACCGGGTTCTCGCCCACGCGCAGGGCCTCCACCGGGCAGGTGTCCACGCAGTAGGCCCCCCGGGCCTTGCAGTAGTCGGCGCCCATGCAGAAGCGGGCCTTGGTGCCCAGCATGGCCTGGCCGGCTTTTTTGTGCACGCCGAAGCCGCAGACCTCGGCGCACTTGCCGCAGGCGATGCAGGCGGACGTGCGCTCCACGCGGTACTTGGTGAGCGGGTTGCGGTAACGGCTGGGAGAGGGCTTGACCAGGTCCTTGGTCAGGGCAAATCCCGGGTTGGCCGCGTAGTCCAGGGTGTCGGGGGCTATGAGCCGGGCGGTCCCTTCGCCTACGCGCTGGCCGAAAATGGGCGCGAAGCTCATGCGCTCCAGGTCGTCGAAGACCATGGCCCGGCCCACCTCGCCGCGCAGGCGCCGCACCTCGCGGATGCCCATGGCGCCCATCATCTCGATGATCTGCGAGTGGTAGGCCCCGATGAGGTTCAAGAGACGCTTCAGGCCCCAGGCCTCGTCCACGCTCTCCATGTCCACCGGGCAGGCCGCATCCTCGGCGCAGTTGCCGCAAAGGCGGCACTCCAGACCCACCATCAAGGCCAGACCCAGGCCCACGGCGTCGGCGCCGTTGATGATGGCCTTGGCCACGTGCTCGGCCAGGGCCACCCCGCCGCTGACCACCAGGGTCACCTGGTCGCGGGTGGACTGCTCCACCAGCTTGAGGTGCACCTCGCGCACCAGCTTGGCCACGAAGACCTCCGCGCGCTGGCCGAAGCCGCGGCCAGAGGAATCGGCCAGGAGGTGAATCACCTCGGCGCCCTCCCGGGCCAGGCTGGCGGCGTTGTGGGCCGCCTGCTCGTCCAGGGGCAGCCGCACGCTGGTGACCACCTCCGGGTTGAGCTTCTTGATCTTGGCCACCTGCTTGGCCGCGCCCTCGGACCAGGGCAGCTCCACCATGGCCAGGCCGTCCAGGGCCGCGGCCTGGGCCGGGGCCTGGTGCATGGCCACGATCAGCGAGCCGCGCAGGTCCTTGAGAAGGCCCTCGGCCTCCTCCTGGGTGGCGGCGGCCAGGGTGCCCAGCTTCTTGGCGGCCAGGGCCAGGGCGCGGCGGTTGCCGGGAGCCAGCTTGCCCTTGCGGGGGATGTCGAAGATGATGGGCAGCGGTATCTCGACAATGGGCGGGATATCCACCGCCAGGCCGCCGGCCTGGTCAAAGGCCAGGCGCGCCGGACGCCGCCCCAGCTCCACCACGGTGCTGATGTACTCGCGGCCGTGGATGCCGTCGCGGGTGGGGCGCACGATCTCGCTCATGTCGGTCCACATCTGGTCGAAACCCGGCCCGCAGAAGGGCCCGCGGTAGCCCGCGCCGGAAACCGGGATCTTGCCGGTCTCGGCCTGCTTCCACAGGCTGTTGATCAGGTCGGGGCGCCAGTAGTCGTCGCCCAGCAGGTCGAACTGGGGGTTGCGGGCCCGGGTGAGGATGCCCTTCTTGCACTCCTGCACGCAGCGCAGGCAGTTGAGGCACAGGTTGTCGGTGGTGTCGACCATCTCGCCGGTGTTGAACTTGCGGCGCTGAT
>JAKAGJ010000116.1 GCA_021815655.1 Deltaproteobacteria bacterium
GCCGGCTCCGGGGCTCGAGATGATGTTGATGACCTTGACGCCGGCCGCCTTGAAGCGCTGGCGGTTGGCCTGGGCCAGGCGCTCGTTGGCCTCCAGGATGGGACGGCTTACCTCCAGCTCGGCCATGGGCACTCCTCGCGGCTGATGATATGGTCAAAGGTAGCGGGGTGTTAGCCCTGTGACTCGTCGGTCTCGATGTAGTCGATGTACAATTCCTGGCCCTGGGTGACCTGCACCTGGGACGAGGCGCAGTGGGGGCAGGAAAAAACCGGCTCACTCATGTCCAGTTCGGCCCCGCAGTCCTGGCAGAGTCCGGCCAGGGGCACGGGGGTGAGCTTCAGCTCCGCCTCGGCGGCCACGGTGCCGGCCTTGATAAGGTCGAAGCAAAAGGCCAGCGAGTCGGGCACCACGTTGGTGAAGGCCCCCACGCGCACCCCCACGCGCACCACTTTTTTTACGTCGTGGGCTTTGGCCTCGTCCAGGACGATATCCAACAGGGATTGGGCGATGGAAAGCTCGTGCACTGAAGTCATCCCGCAGGGTTAGGCCATCAGCCCGGTGTTATGAACCCAGGCTGATTCGGACCAAGGATGGCCCGCCGAAATGCGCGGGCCGGGGCCAAGCATTCCGCCAAGTTGGCCGAATCAACTTGGGCCGACCCATGGTTGATAAAGAACCATGGACGGCCTTTTTCAACAGCTACTTAGGCCAGATTCGCAACTGTAACATGGCGCCTTGGCGGGGTCAAGGAAGAGGGCGGCTTGGCTTGGCGGGCGCGCACGCCCTCTGGTACAATCGGCATTAACTCGCAGGAGTCAGGCACTTGCCCCCTAAACCTTCAAAACCACAGCCCAAAGCTCCCCAGGCCCCCAAGCCGCGCCGCCGCTGGCTGAGCCGGCTCATCCTATGGGGTTTCTTGTTCTTTTTCTTCCTGGGCATTTTGGGGGTGGGCGTGGGCGTGGGCGCCTGGTTCTGGATCAGCCAGGACCTGCCGCGCATCGAGCGCCTGGCCGACTACCGCCCTCCGGCCGTGACTCAGGTGCTGGCCCAGGACGGCGAGCTCATGGCCGAGTTCTACCGCGAGCGGCGCTACGTGGTGCCCATCCAGGATATCTCCCGCCAGGGGGTGCTGGCCTTCGTCTCCGCCGAGGACGGCGACTTCTTCCGCCACCCGGGCATCGACCTGTGGGGCGTGGCCCGGGCGGCCTGGGCCAACCTCAAGGCCCGCAAGGTGGTCCAGGGCGGCAGCACCATCACCCAGCAGGTGGCCAAGACGCTCCTGCTCACGCCCCAGCGCACCTTTGGCCGCAAGATCAAGGAGATGATCCTGGCCTGGCGCATTGAGCACTACCTCACCAAAGAGGAAATCCTCTACCTCTACCTCAACCAAATCTATCTGGGCAATGGCGCCTACGGGGTCGAGGCCGCGGCCCAGACCTATTTCGGCAAGCATGCCAAGGACCTGGGCGTAGCGGAGTCCGCGCTGCTGGCGGGTCTGGTGCAGGCCCCCAGCCGCTACAGCCCCCTCAGGCACCCCCGCCGTGCCCGCGCCCGCCAGGTCTACGTCATCGAGCGCATGGTGGCCGACCACCACATCACCCCGGCCCAGGCCGAGGAGGCCCTCAACACCCAGCTGAACATCCGCCTGCACCGGCCCGACACCGTGCCCGGCGCCTACTACGAGGAGACGGTGCGCCAGTGGCTGGAGGATAAGTTCGGCGCCAATACCCTCTACGAGGGCGGGCTGACCGTGCAGACCGCCTGCGACCCCAAACTGACCAAGGACGCCCTGAAGGCCATCGACCAGGGGCTGAGCGACCTGACCAAGCGCCACGGCTTCCAGGGTCCCCTGGGGCATGCCTCGCCCAGCGAATTGCAGGCGGCCATGGACCGCCCCATAAACCAGAGCGGGTTGGAGACGGGCCAAGTGGTCACCGGCTTGGTCACCCAGGTCCAAAAGCCCAACCTCCTGGTGCTGCGCATGGGCGCCGAGCGCGGCCAACTCACCCTGGCCGACCTGCGCCATTGGCGCTCGGGCCTCAGGGACGTGGAACAAATGCTCAAGCCTGGCGACATCGTGCGGGTGCGCGCCGTCAAGTACCAGGAAAAGACCAAGACCTGGGACCTTAACCTGGTGCAGGAGCCGGTGGCCCAGTCGGCGCTCATCGCCCTGGAGGCGGGCAGCGGACGCTGCCGGGTGCTGATCGGCGGGCGCAACTTCTCCCAAAGCCAGTACAACCGCGCCATCCAGGCCCGCCGCCAGCCGGGCAGCGCCTTCAAGCCCTTCATCTACGCCGCGGCCCTGGACCGTCCCGAGCACCCCTACACCCCGGCCAGCATCCTCATCGACTCGCCGGTGGTCTACGAAGACCCCAGCCAGCCCGACGGGCTATGGCGCCCCAAGAACTACGAGGCCGACTTCAAGGGACCCACCACCCTCCGCGAGGCCCTGGAGCACTCGCGCAACATCCCCACGGTCAAGCTCCTGGCCGACTTGGGCGTGGACTACGCCATAAAGTACGCCCGCCAGTTTGGCATCGAAAGCGAGCTGCCCAACACCCTCTCCCTGGCCCTGGGCTCCGGCGGCGTCAGCCTGCTGGAACTGACTAGGGCCTATTCGGTCTTCGCCAACCAGGGACGCCTGGTGGACCCGGTCTTCGTGGAAAAGGTGGCCGACCGCGACGGCAAGGTGGTCTTCCAGGCCAGCCCCGACAACAGCCACCAGGTCATCTCGCCCCAGACCGCCTTCGTCATGACCAATCTGCTCAAGGGCGTGGTGGAGCGCGGGACCGGCGCCAGCCTCAAGCTGCCCGGGCACGTGCTGGCCGGCAAGACCGGCACCACCAACGATCTGCGCGACGCCTGGTTCATCGGCTTTTCCCCCAGCCTGGTCTGCGGTGTGTGGGTGGGGCGCGACGAGAACGAGTCCCTGGGCCACCGCGAGACCGGCGCCCGCGCCGCCGGCCCGGTGTGGAAGGAATTCATGAAGGAGGCCCTGGCTGGCCAGCCTCTCATCGACTTCCCGGTGCCCGAGGGCGTGGTCTTCGCGCGGGTGAGCAAGGAAACGGGACAGGTTCTGCCCCCAGGCGTGGAAGGCGGCTACTTCGAGGCCTTCAAGGCCGGCAGCGAGCCCGGCACCGCCCCGCCTCCACCACCGCCCAGCCGCGCCGGCGAGGCCGAGGACTTCCTGCAAAGCGAGACCTTCGCCACCCAGGGCCAGTAATAGCGGCGTGCCCGCCGCACGGCCACAACGGGTCGGCCCGGTGCCCCGGGCAGGGCGACAACGGGTGGGGTGATGTCATCGCCTTGGCCAGCGCCGGCGGCTGCCGTGGCGGGCTTGTGGCGCAAATAAAGACGGGCGAGGGGAACCCCCCGCCCGCAGGAAAACCAATAAAATAAATTAGTTCTTAGTAGGGGCGTAATTTGCCCCCGCCCTCCTGGTCTAGTCGGGCATATGTGCCGGACCTTGGCGGCGCCTCAAATGTCCGACAGCTCGTCGTGGGTGACGTAGAGCACCGTGAACTCGTGTTCCAGTTCGGTTTGCAGCTCCTTGAGCTTGTCCACGGGCATGTCGGCCACGCGCAGGAAGACATTGCGGGTGCCTTCCTCGCACATGTCGTAGGAGGTGAGGATGCTCACCAGACGGCCGCCGTGCTTGCGGATGACGTCGGCCACCTCCTTGATGGAGCCCGGCCGGTCGGTGAGCGAGAAGGCGAACTGGGTGCCGCCCCGGTAGATGCCGGTGATGGAGGTGAGCACGCGGAAGACATCGCCCTGGGAGAGCACGCCTACCAGCTTGCCGTTGTCCACCACGGGCAGGCCGGTGACCTTGTGCTCCAACATGATGACGGCCGCCTTCTCCACCGTGGCCTCGGGGCTGATGGTTATCACCCGGCGGCTCATGATGTCCTTGACCTTTAGCTCGCTTAGCAGGTAATACAGCTCGTGCACGTCCAGGGTGGTGGCCTTGCTGGGGCTGGCCTCCTTGAGGTCACGGTCGGTGACGATGCCCATCACGGAGCCGTCCTCCTTGATGACCGGCAGGCGGCGCACGTTGTTCTCCTTCATGATCTGCGACGCCTTCATCACCGAGGTGTCCGGAGTGACCGAGATGGGGTCTGTGGTCATCCAATCCTTGACCAGCATGGGCAACTCCTCTTGGCTGGGGGGCCGGTTAATTAGCGTGCACACGCTCAAGCAAACGCCACCGGCCGGCCGGCGCGGGCCAAGGGCAAGAGGCTGGGCGTGCTTGAAAAGCCTTTGATCTTTAACATACAATCCCCGCCTGGTGGGTTGTCAAGCAGATTCGGCGGCAAGGCTTTAAGCTAACCACGTGAACCACGACGACAAATTACCGGCCAGCCCGGAGCTTTTGCAGGTTTGGCTGGGCAGCGAGAGCCCGCTGGCCCTGGAGCTGAAGGGATTCGCCCCTCGCCCCGGGCAGTTGGACATGGCCCGCGCCGTGGCACGCGCCTTGGCCCAGGAGACGCCGCTGTTGGTGGAGGCCGGCACCGGCACCGGCAAAACCCTGGCCTACCTGCTGCCCGCCCTGGCCAGTGGCCTCAAGCTGGTGGTGAGCACCGGCACCCGCACCCTGCAAGACCAGGTGAGCAGCAAGGAACTGCCGCTGATCAAACGCTGCTTGGCGCCCAACCTGCGCTGGGCGGTGCTGAAGGGCCGCACCAACTACCTGTGCCGCCGGCGCTTCGAGGCCTATGCCCGCCAGCCCGACCTGGCCCTGCCCGGGGCGGCCGGCGCCCTGGCCATCCTGAAGCCCTGGTCGCGTCAAAGCGCCAGCGGCGACCTGGACGAGGTGCGCGGCCAGGGACTCGGCGAGGCCCTGCTCAGCGAGATCACCTCCAACAGCGAGCAATGCTTGAGCGGCCGCTGCCCCCAGCGCGAGGAGTGCTTTCTCTTGGAGGCCCGCCGCCGCGCCGCCGAGGCCGACCTGATGGTGGTAAACCATCACCTGTTCCTGGCCGACCTGGCCTTGAAGGCCGCCGGCCACGGCGAGGCCCTGCCCCGCTATCAGGGCGTGGTCTTTGACGAGGCTCACCAGCTGCCCGAGGTGGCCACCCAGGTCTTCGGGGTGAGCGTCAGCGCCGCGCGGCTGGCGGTGCTGCTCAAGGACATTGGCCGCGAGGTACCTCAGGCCCGCCTGCTGCCCCTGCTCAACGCCTGCCGCCTGGCCGGCGACCGCCTCTTTGCCGAGCTGGCCCGCCTGGCCGGCCCCACGGGAGGCACCCTGGGCCTGACCCCGCCCATGCTGGCCAAACTGGCGCCCCGGGGCCAGGCCCTGGCCGAGGCGCTGACCGGTCTGGCCGCCGGCCTGGGCCATGGCGAGGAGGAGGAGGCCCTGGCCTCGCGGACCCAGACCCTGGAGATGGACCTCAAGGCCGTGGCCCTGCCCGTGGCCGGCCAAAGCGTGGCCTGGGCCCAGACCCGTGGGCGGGGCACCTCGCTGAACCTCTCGCCCGTGGAGGTGGGTCCCCACCTGGAGCACGCCCTGTATCAGAACATGGGGCGCCTGATCTTCACCAGCGCCACCCTGGCCCCCCTGGGCGACCTGGAGCCCATCCGCCTGCGCCTGGGCCTGCCCGCCGAGACGGCCAAACTGGTGGTGGCCTCGCCCTTTGACCCCGCCCGCCAGGCCCTGCTCTACGTGCCCCGGCGTATGCCCCCGCCCCAGGACCCGGGCTTCGTGGCCGCCGTGGCCAAGGAGTTGGAGGCCATCTTGAGCCTGAGCCAAGGGCGGGCCTTTGTGCTCTTCACCACCCACCGCAACCTGGAGCAGGTCAGCGGCCTCATGCAAGGCCGCCTGCCCTTTCCCTGCCTGGTGCAGGGCCAGGCGCCGCGCATGGAACTCTTGCGGCGCTTCGTGCAAGAGAGCCCCAGCGTGCTCTTCGCCACGGCCAGCTTCTGGCAGGGGGTGGACGTGCCCGGTCCGGCGCTGTCGGCGGTGATCGTGGACAAGCTGCCCTTCGCCCCGCCCGACGACCCCCTGGTGGCGGCCCGCGTGCAGCGCCTGGAGCAGGCCGGCGGCAACGGTTTCGCCCACCTGATGCTGCCCGAGGCCATCCTTAGCCTCAAGCAGGGCCTGGGCCGGCTGTTGCGCACGCCCGACGACCGCGGGCTGTTGGCCGTCTTGGACGTGCGCCTGGCCACCAAGGGCTATGGCCGCCAGTTCCTCAAGGCCCTGGCCCCGGTGCCGCTGACGCATGATTTGGAGAAGGTGCGGGAGTTTTTTGCGGCGGAAGTGATGGAAGGCCAATGAGACAAAGAATAAGACGTCATGAAAGGGGCGGCTAAGCCAAGACCCTCGGGCAGGACCACGTCCAGTACCCGGAGTTAGGCCTGGCCAGGGGATTGCGCAATATAGAAGGAGCCGTCATTGCCAACGCGGTGACGCCTGTATGCTGAGTTATCCAGGCGGGCACCACGCCACCCGACATCCCTCTAAAACCCCCACCCTCCCCCGCTTTTGCCTATCTCCCCCAGCACGCCCATCAGCGCCGTCACCCCCAACACCAACCCCGCCAGCATGGCCAGCATCACCAAGAGCAGCGGCGGCAGGATGATGGCCGCGAAGGCCCGGCCCTTGCCGATGCCGTGGGCGGCGGCCAGGCCGGCGGTGAGGATCACCAGGTGCCATAT
>JAKAGJ010000117.1 GCA_021815655.1 Deltaproteobacteria bacterium
CGCTGAAGGAAAGGTATTCGTTCACCTTGAGCATGGGCACGATGTCGTCGGTGGCCAGGCTCATGAAGAACTGGAACATGAAGGGGAAGACCACCACGTAGCAGAAGATGGCCCCGCTGATGAACAGGGTTGAGGAGGTGATGACAAAGGGCCAGACCAGCTTCTTCTCCTTCTCATAAAGACCTGGGGAGATGAACTTCCAGAGCTGGTGGAAGATGACCGGCGAGGCCGCCACCACGCCGGCCAGGAAGGCGATCTTCATGTAGGCGAAAAAGAGCTCGGCCGGCGAGGTATAGATGAGCTTGGAGCCGCTGGGCAGATAGGGCGTCAGCGGGTTCTTCAGGAAGTCGTAGAGCCGCTCCTTGAAGGCGAAGGCGACCGTGAAGGCCGCCAAGACCGCGATTCCGGCCCGCACCAGCCGGGTACGCAGCTCGGCCAGATGCTCCAGGAAGGGCATCTTGACCGATTCGCGTTCCTCCTCGGGGGTGGTCTCGCTGTTGGAGGCGGGATCTTGCTCAGGCATCGGCTTTCTTGGGGGCCTCCGGGGAGATGGCTGGGTCGGTGCTGGTCTGTTCCCCGGACGCCTGGCCGGCGGATGGGGCCTCACCTGGGGCCGGCTGGGCGGCCTCGTCCAGGGCGAGCTGCTGGTGCTCGCTGACGATGGCGTCCATCAGCTTCATGCGCCCCTCCAGGTTTTCCATGGGCTCCTTGGGCTCAAGCAGGGCCTCGTCGAAACTGGGGGCGGTCGTGGGAGGGGCCTCGAACTTCTTCAACTCGGGGGCTGGCCCGGCCGAGGGCGTGACGTCCAGGTCCAGCAGGCCGGAGGGCTTGATGGAGTCCACGGTTTCCTGCACGGAGTTCTTGATGCCCTGCAGGTCCTTGTAGGTTTCGTGCTCGCTGATGGTGGACTTGATCTCGTCGGTGGCCCTGCGGAACTCGCTAAGGCCCTTGCCCAGGCTCTTGGCCAGGTCGGGAAGCTTGCTTGGCCCCACCACGATCAGGGCCACGGCAAGGATGAGCAGCATCTCGGGCATGCCGATGCCGAACATGTTAAGCCTCCCAAGATTTTGAGGAAGTCTACTCTGGGGCCGGGGTACTGTCAAGGGAGCCCAGGAAGGCCGCCACCCTGCGGGACGTGGCCAGGTCCAGCCCGGCCCTCAGGGATATCTCCTCGGCGCTGGCGGCCTTGAGGGAGGCCAGGGAGCCGAAGGCCTTGAAGAGCTTGGCCCGCCGTCCCGGCCCCACGCCGGGCACCTCCTCCAGGATGGATTTGGTCAGGGCCTTGCGCCGGAGCGCGCGGTGATAGGTGATGGCGAAGCGGTGGGCCTCGTCGCGCAGGCGCATCAAGAGCAGGAGCGCGGGGTCGCGGGCCTTAAGGGCGGCCGGGTTCTTGCGGCCGGGCAGGAAGACCCGGTCGGGCTCGCCGTTCTTGCCCTTGGCCAGGGCGATCAAGGCCGGTCGGCGCTCCGGGGCCAGGGCCTCCATGGCCTCCAAGGCCACGCCGAGCTGCCCCTTGCCTCCGTCCACCACCAAGAGGTCGGGCGGGGCCATGTCTCCGCCCAGCCGCCGGCCCACCACCTCGGCCATGGACGCGAAATCGTCCGGCGCTCCCTCGGCTGAAACCACCTTGTAGCGCCGGTAGCCGGCCTTGTGGGGCAGGCCGTCCTGGAAGCTGACCAGGCTGGCCACGGTGAGCCGGCCGCCCAGGTGGGAGATGTCCATGCACTCCATGCGCCGGGGTGGGGCCTCCAGGCCCAGCCGGGCGGCCAGGCTGGCCAGCACCTCCTCCACACTGGAGCCCTGGGCCTCGCGGGGGCGGGAGGCGTTCATCAGGGCCAGGTCCATCAACCCGCGCTTGTCGCCGCGCTGGGGCCGGCGCAGCTCCACGCGGTGGGCGGCGCGCTCGCCCAGCACCTCGGCCACCAGGCCGGGGTAGGCCGGCATGTGCGAGACCAAAAGCAGCGGCGGCGGCGGGGTCTGCTCGTCATAGAGCATGACCAGCGCCTGGCCCATCACTTCATCGGCCGGCTCGGGCGGCTGCCCCAGGTCGTGCAGGCGGTTGCCCACCATCCGGCCGCGCCGCACCCGCAAGACCGCCAGCCTGAGCCCCTGTTCGTCCTCGGCCAGCCCCAGCACGTCCAGGTCCTCATCCGAGGCCTTGGAGACATGTTGGCGCTCCAGGGTCTTGGTCAAGGATTGCCAGCGGTCGCGGTAGACCGCCGCGGCCTCGAAGTCCTCGTCGCGGGCGGCCTGGCGCATGGCCTTTTCCAGCTCGCGGGCCACCACCTCGCCCTGGCCGGCGAAAAAGGCCTCGATCTGTCTGACCAGCAGGCCGTATTCCTCGCGGCTGACGCGCCCGGCGCAGGGGCCGGGACAGCGCTTCATCTCATAGTCCAGGCAGGGGCGGACTCGGTTCATCAGGGCGCGGTCGGAGCAGCGGCGCAGGGGGAAGATGCGTTGCAGGAGATACATGGTCTGCCGGGCCGCGCCGGCGCTCTCGAAGGGCCCGAAATAGCGCGCGCCATCCCTGGGATTGGGCCGGCGCACCAGGGAGAAGCGCGGGAAATCGTCCCGCACGCTGAGGCGGAAATAGGGATAGGACTTGTCATCCTTGAGGTCCACGTTGTAGCGCGGCCGGTGGCGCTTGATCAGCGTGGACTCCAGCAGCAGGGCCTCCTTCTCGTTGGCCGTGACCACATACTCCACGCTGGCCACGTTGGCCACCATGGCCCGCACCTTGTGGAAGTAGTAAGTGGGGGCCTGGTCCTCGCGGGCATAGGAGGAGACCCGGGCCCGGAGGCGCTTGGCCTTGCCCACGTAGATGATGCGCCCCCCGGCGTCCTTCATCAGATAGACGCCGGGGTCCTGGGGGATGTGGGCGCACGCGGACTTGATGACTTCGCTGGACATGGGTGAAATATATCAGGAAGCGGGCAGAGAGAGGGAATAGGGAAGAAGAGTCAGGAAAGGGGGATTGGGCAATCGCCCTGCCCGGCTTATTGGGGCAACGCCCCCAGCGGACGTCCATGTAGCCAGGCGCGGCCCGGAGGAAAGACAATTTGGCCACAGGAAAACCTTACGGTGGCCTCCCAAGCCTCGGGCCTACGTTGAACTTGTTATTCCCCGTGGCTTGCCACGGGATAGGAAACTCAGCGCTTCGCAGCTTAATCGCCGGGGCGTCCACCAAACCACGGCCATGGAAAGGGCTTTCCCGAGAATCTGCTCCTCAAGGAGGCCTTCGGTTCCTATCCCCTTGAATTTAGCCTCGCTTTTGGGCAATATACGCCAGCTTGGCTAATTTTGCCGGCCTGCGGCCTCCCTTGGCCGCGCCCGTGACCGCCCCAACCACGCCCTGGAGGCCGCCAAGATGAACATCGCCGCGCCGCGCATCACCGGCAGAGTCACCGCCACCTGGGACCTGGTCCGCCTTCCCCTCCTGCTGATCCTGCTGGCCACAGCTTCCCCGGCACTGGCCGCCGAGGCCAACCTCCAGGCCCCGCCGCAGTCGGCCTCCCTGGATGATGGGCACTGGTTCCTGGCCCCCAAGGTCAAGCGGCTTTTCCGCAGCCACACCTCCTACGAGTTCGGCGATCCCTTTGGACGCAAGAACAATCCCCTGAGCCGCCTGGAGTTCCCCCTCAACTCCTGGTGGGGCGGGCTGGACCTGGGCGTGCAGGGGCCCCGCTATCGCCTGGAGTTGGAATTCCTGGCCGCCCTGCCGGAACAGGACGACATAGGCCTGATGCGCGATTCCGACTGGGACGACAACGACCATTCCAAGGTGCGGACCATCTATTCGGAGAGCGCCACCAAGCTGAAGAACAGCTTCAACCTGGACGGCAAGCTCTCCATGAGCCTGCGCCAGGAGCTGGAGACGCCGGCCTGGCTGGACCTGCGCCCCCTGGTGGGCGTGCGCTGGCAGAGGTTCGTCCTGGTCACCCACGACGGCATGCAGCAGAACTTGCAGGGGTCCGACCCCGCCACCGGCCTGGATGAGTGGAGCTACACGGCCCTGCCCGGCGAGGGCATCTGGTTTCGCCAGGAGTACCTGCACGCCTATGTGGGCCTGCAAGTCAGCACCGACCTTGGGCGCCTGGGCCTGGGCCGGCCGGGTCATGGTTGGCGGGTCAGCCTGCAAGGCGACATCGCCCATGTCTGGGGCGAGAACCGCGACCGCCACCTGCTGCGTGCGGGCGACCGCGTGACCACCGAGCGCACCGAGGGTTATGCTTGGCACGCCGGCCTGGACCTGCGCGCCCCGGTCTTCTCCTGGGGCGCCTTGATCCTGAGCGCGGACTACATGTTCATCAACACCAAGGGCGACCACACACTCACCCAGGACGGCCAGGACCTGCTGACCTTTGATTATGGCGTGCGGGCCTGGTCCCAACAGGCGGGCCTGTCGCTTTCCCTGGAAGTGCCGTTCTAGGCCAGCGACACCCCCAAGCTTCGGAGGCTGGAAGATGAATCATCTCGCGACGGCGCTTGGACGGCCCGGCCGAACGGCACTCCTGCTGGGCCTGGCCTGGCTGGCGGTCTACCTGCTCTGGCCGGCCGGGGCCCTGGCCGGCGACGTGCAGGCCCAGCCCCTCCAGGCTGGCGGTGACCACTGGTTCGTGGCACCCAAGGTCAAGCGCTTCATGCGCAGCCACACCAGCTACGAGTTTGGCGAGCCGGACACCCACGCCACCAACCCCCTGAGCCGCCTGGAGTTCCCCCTCAACTCCTGGTGGGGTGGGGTGGACCTGGGCCTGCAGGGTCCCCGCTATCGCCTGGAGTTGGGATTACTGGCCGCCCTGCCGGGGCAGGACGACATCGGAGCCATGCGCGACTCCGACTGGGAGGACGCGAAGCGCCCCCAGGTGACCACCACCTACTCTGCGACTAGGACCAAGCTGAAAAACAGCTTCAACCTCGATGGAAAACTCTCGGTCAGCCTGCGCCAGGAGCTTTCCATGCCGGCCTGGCTGGATTTGCGCCCCCTGCTGGGCGTGCGCTGGCAGAAGTTCGTCTTCATCGTCGGCGATGGCACCCAGCGCGAGCTGGACCTCGACCCGACCAGCCCCACCTACAACCAGTGGATCAACCCTGATTACCTGCCCTCCGAGAGCATATGGTTCCGCCAGGAGTACCTGCACGCCTACCTGGGATTGCAGCTCACCGCCGACCTGGCCCGGTTTGGTCTGGGCAAGCCTGGCGGCGGATGGCAGGCCAGCCTGCAAGGCGACATCGCCCATGTCTGGGGCGAGAACCGCGATCACCACCTCCTGCGCGAGGGCGACCGGGTGACCACAGACCGCACCGAGGGCTACGCCTGGCACGCCGGCCTGGACCTGCGCGCGCCGGTCTTCTCCTGGGGGGCCCTGGTCATGAGCGCCGACTATATGTACATCGAGACCAGGGGAGACCAGACCTGGATGGAGTTCGGCACCATCATGACCGCCGATTACGGCGTGCGGGTCTGGTCCCAGCAGATGGGCCTGTCGCTATCCCTGGAGGTGCCCTTCTAGGCGGGCGCGCCCTGCTAGGTGGTGGGTTCGTGGTGGCCGTTGGCCTGGGCGGCGGCGTTGACCTTGCCGGCGTACTGGGGAAACCTGCGGTTCAGGCACTCGGGGCAGATGCCGTGGAAGAAGCTGGCCCCGGAGTGGGCCGAGATGTGGCTCCCGATCTGCCGCCAGTAGGCCTCGTCATCGCGCAACTTTTTGCAGTAGGCGCACATGGGCAAGAGCCCGCTCAGGGTCTTGACGTCGACCAGGGCCGCTTCCAGCTCGCTGAGCTTGGCGCCCAGTTCGGAGCACGCCGCCAGCCAGTCATCCTCCATGCGCTGCCTGTTCATCATCGCGTAGCTCGGCACCCAGGCCGCGTCGAAGGTCATCATGGACAGGAAGTAGACCACCAGCACCGCTTGGTTGCTGAAGGCGTTGCCAGTGGGCCAGAGCCGCATGTGGGTCGACCTGACCAGCAGCATCAGCGCGAACATGATGTAGAGCGCGGCCGTGCCGTAATACAGCGGATGGCTGCCGGCCGGGGCCCGGCGGATGAGCTGCCGGGCGATGAGCAGGCAGACGATGGCCAGGATGGCGCTCAGGATCAGGCCGCGCGCCGCCAGCCAGTTGACCTCCAGGTAAAAGTAGGAGACTCCGGCCATGACCACCGGCGGCAGCAGGTAATAGGCGGGGGCGGGGCGCTTGTCGCCGAAAAAAGGGATGTGCCGTGCATCCGCAGCACGGCGGCCAGCACGATAAGCCCGTTGTTCACCAGCACGCTCAGGTATTCGGGGGCGACCGCCACAGCAGAATGCCGATGTAGCCGAGGCCGATGGCGAAGGTGCCGGCGATCCAGAGGCCGAAGCTGGCATAGGTCTTTTGCCAGGAACGGAAGAACAGCAGGGCGACGCCCAGGAACAAGGGCAGCACGGCGTTGCAGACCATGATGGTCTTGATGTCCATTTCTACTCCTCAGCTTCCAGCTACCGAATCTTGCCCCTGAGGATCGCGCCGTGAAGTTCCCCCGATGTTGTGGACACCTTGAAAGGGTCGGATAATGGCCCAGGAGGTGTTCCATGGGAGATCATCGCCGGAGTTTCAGCCGGGAGTTCAAGGTGGAG
>JAKAGJ010000118.1 GCA_021815655.1 Deltaproteobacteria bacterium
CCGGCAGGTGCGCAACCCCAGCCCCACCAGGCGGCCGGCCAGGTTGGTGGACAGCCAGAACAACAGACGCTGGCCCAGGCTGAAGCGCTGCTGGCCGGACACTAGTAGCCCAGCTCGGTGCCCACCAGGATCACCGTCAGGCGCTCGGGCCGGGCCTGCTTGTGGATCACCACCGTGGCGTTGCAGATGCGCTCCGGGCTGGAGCAGTCCTCGCAATGGCCGCTGACCGCGCAGGGAGTTTTGCGCCCGATGCGACGGGCATTGGTGGGGGCCACGAAATGGCGGATGCGCTCCTGGGCGTAGGCCAGGTTGGGCACGATCTTGTTGCAGCCGGCGATGAGGATAACCTTGTCAGGTCCGAAGAGGATTGGCGCCACGCGGTTGCAGGTGGCGTCCACGAAGACCAGTTCGCCCTCCTCGGTGACGGCGTTGACCCCGGAGACGAAGACATCGGCGCCGAGCCCCTGCTTGAGCCGGGCCATGGTTTCGGCCGGGCTGATGCCGGGTTCGTAGCGGTCGATGAGCCGCAAGGGCCCCTGGCGCAGGGCCTCCACCACCCCCGTCTCCACCATGGTCATGGAGCCGCCCATGGCCACGCTGGCGCCCTGGGGGATCAGCGAAAGCACCGTGGGCGCCACCTGGGCCGCGTCGGCCAGGTAAATGCCCTGCATGCGGTTCTTCTTCAGCACCTCGATGACGCTTTCGGCCCGCTTCTCATAGAACCACTGAACGTTCTGGTCCATGACGCCCCTCCCGCGTTGGCTTATGTCGCATGCCTGGACGGACATATGCTTACCATGGCCGGGTTGTTCAGCCAATAGAGAAGCCAGCCCCGGGTTGACAGGGCTGGCCGGCCTTGCTAGCGTCCTCGGACAAAAGCCAACCACAATGGAGCGGCAGCGTGGACATGGAGATTGTTTTTCCGGGCGGCAAGAAGGTGGACGTGGCCTACGATGGTTTTGTCATTAACAGCGACCAGCCCGTCGAGGGCGGCGGCGAGGGCAGCGCCCCCAGCCCCATGGCCTTGTTCCTTGCCTCCCTGGGGGCCTGCGCCGGCTATTATGTGCTGACCTTCTGCCAGAACCGGCAGATACCCACCGAAGGCCTGCGCCTGGTGCAGCGCACCCTGCCCGGCCCCGACGGCAAGGGCCTGGGGCGCATCGAGATCGAGGTCATCCTGCCCCCGGAATTTCCCGAAAAATACCTGAAGGCGGTGGCGCGGGCGGCGGACGCCTGCGCGGTGAAGAAGGCCATTCTGAACCCGCCGGAGATGGCGGTCAGCGCCCGCCGGGGTTAGACCCAGCCCCGGGTCAGCCACACCAGGAGTAAGGCCAGGCCGGCGGCCAGGGCGCAGGTCAACACCAGCAGGCGCTGCATGGCGGCGATGTCGGCCCTCTCGGGCTGGCGCCCCCGGGGGTTGATCCAGGGCTTGTCCACCAATTGGCCGCCGTAGGTGCTGGGACCGCCCAGGCGCACCCCCAGGGCCCCGGCCGCCGCGGCCTCGGGCCAGCCGGAGTTGGGGCTCTTGTGCTGGCCGTGGTCGCTCCTGGCCGCGCCCCAGGCCTGGGCCGCCGAGAGGCCCAGCAGGGGGCAAGCCACGGCCAGGAGCACGGCCGTGAGCCGGGCGGGCAGGTAGCCGCAGACATCGTCCAGGCGGGCGGCGGCGCGCCCCAGGTCCTGGTAGCGCGCATTGCGGTAGCCAACCATGGAATCCAGGGTGTTCACCGCCTTGTAGGCCACGGCCAGGGGCGCCCCGCCCAGCGCCAGGTAGAACAAGGGGGCCACCACCCCGTCGTTGAGGTTCTCGGCCATGGTCTCGATCAAGGCCCGGGCCACGCCTTGCTCATCCAGGCTGGCGGTGTCGCGCCCCACGATCAGCGCCAAACGCCGGCGGGCCTCGGCCAGGTGGCCGGCCGCCAAGGGCTGGGCCACGGCGCGGGCTTCGCGCCAGAGCTGGCCGGCGGCCAGGCATTGGAAGGCCAGCAACGCGGCCAACCCCATGCCCAGCATCCGCCACAAGCCTCCGGCCAGGCCCAGGACCAGGGCCGCCGCCAGCCAGGACCCCCCCACCACCGCGATCACCAGCACCACCCCGGCCAGACCCAACTCCGCCGGGCTGGCATAGCGCCGCCGCAGCCAATCCTCCAGGCTAGTTATGGCGCCGCCCATGACCCGCACCAGATGGGGCCAGGAGGGCGGGTCGCCCAAGAGGGCGTCGGCCACCACGGCCAGCAGCAAGGGCAGGGCGGCGTTCATGGACGGGCTCGTTAACAAGGGGCTACTTGAACAACTCCAGCTTCTGGAAGGGGTGCACCGGGTCGCCGGGACGGAAGCGGTGCAGCATCAGCCTTAAGGAGTTACCCTCCACCTGGGCCACCAGGTAGTTGTATTCCTCCTGGCGGGGGCCGCCGCGCCAATACAGTTCCTGGGGGTAGCCGGCGGGCGGGGTCTGACCCTCAAGCACCTGGGGCGCGCCGCCGGCGCCCAGGAGCAGGTAGCGAATGCCATCCACCTGATACAGCTCGGTGGTGTGCACGTGGCCGTTGAAGACCGTGATGGGAATTTTTGCGGCGAAAGGCTTCAGGTAGGGGTGGGGGTTGTGTCCCTGGGGCAGGGGGCCGTGCCCCGAGATGCAGAAGCTGGGCTTGTGATAGACCACGAAGACCTGACGCATCTTCTGGTCCACGGCGTCTTGCAGCCAGCCGGTGAGCGCCTGCATCTGCTGCGCGAAATTGGGGCTGTCGCTGTACCAGCCCTCTTGGTTGCCCTTGTAGCCGCCGCTGTCCAAGAAGATGAACCGGCAGCCGGCGGCATCCAGGGCGTAGATGTGCCTCTGCCGGCTCAGCCCCAGGGATTGCAGATAGGGCAGGGTGCTCAGGAGGCCGTGAATTTCCTCGTCGCCCCAGGTCTCGTGATTGCCCAGGGTAGGAAAGAACAGGCCCGGCCGTCCGGGGCGGGGCTGGGGCAGGAAGGCCAGGAAGTGGTCATAGAAATCCTGCCACCCTGGGCTTTCGTCCAGGCCTTTGCCCTGATAGCCCCACAACTCGATGTCTCCGGTGTGCAGGGCCAACTGGGCGCCTTGGGCGGGGTCGCTGGCTCCCCTTTGCAGTTCGGCGATGACTCGGCGGTAGACCCAGGCCCGTCCCTCGCGGCGCATGATGACCTGGTCGCCGCGGGTGGCCAGCCAGGGCCAGCCGTGGCGGTAGAACAACGTGGCGCCGGGCTGGCCATGCTGGCCCGCCAGGGTTACGCTCTCCAACTCCCCGCCCGGCTCCGCGAATTTCAACTGGCCTGTCTGCTGAAAGCGGTGTTGCAAGACTTTTTGCATGGCCTCGGTCTGGGCTGCGCCACCAGGCAGAAAGGGCTCGCCGCGGGTGTCTCCGAAGACCACAAAGGAGAACGCATCTCCTGCCGGCTGGCCGGCGGCCTGGGCCACGCCAGTCAGGCAAAGGCAAAGGGCCAGGGCACACCACAGCAGCCAAGGCCAACGCCGGGCCGGGTGCCTGTAAGCGGGCATTGTCATGACGCTACTCCTGGGCACAGGTTTTGTTCTGCTTAATATAGCACGGACCACCAAGGCTTCACAGACAGTCCTGGATGAATGCCTGGGGTAACGCATTGCTCCCACTGGGCAATTGTCAAGTTATTCCCAGGTCGGCCCTGGGCAACGGCAAAATTGGCAACCGATAAAAATTATTTGCCCGCCGGCCCTGACGACTGGCCGGCGGCTATTGCCCATCATGTTTATATATTAATTATCCAGGCATGTCGGAAGGCGTGAACGCGTGATGGGCGCTTTATGATAAAAAATCTCCGGAAGTCTGGCAGCAATGACCAAGGGCTTTGCGCGCGCACCACCCAGACCTATGAACCGATAGTCTGGATGATATTTACAATAAGAAAAATTTACTCGCGGTTATAAATTAGGTAGACCATGCTTGACACCATGGTATAAAGACCGGTATATAATTTTATTATACCGTTTAAATGCCCCTGTAAAATGCAAACGAAGGAGAAGTTACATGGCAAGGTCCTCTCGCTGGTCCAAGGAAGATAGGTCCAAGCTGCTGAAAATGGTGCGCGACGGCATCCCCGAGCAGCAGGTGCGCGACCATTTTTCCACCACCGACGCCAAAGGCAAAAGCCGTGGCATGTCCGCCGTGGAATTCGCTCAACAGTTCAAGCAAGCCATGGTGGAAACCGGCGAGATCAAGCAGGCCAGCCGCCAAAAAACACCTGAGAAGAAGACCACTTATCAAGTCACGGCCACCGGACGCCTGACCATTTCCGACTTCAGCGAACTCACCGGCGCCAAGGAAGGCGAAACCTACGTCCTGGAAAGCCCCCGGGGCCGTTCCAAGGCCTGGCGTCTGGTTTCCGTAGCCTCCTAGATTGGCCGCCGCCTATTGGTGCCCTGTTTAGGTTCTTTGGGCACGGTCAAATAGCGCGGAGACGGCCATCATCCACTCCGGCTAGGACCTTGGCCAAGGCCGATCCCCACGGCTGGGATCGGCCTTGGCCGTTAAGGCCCAGCGCTTAGCTATTACCAATTCCCCGCCGGCCCTTCCAAGGTAATCAGGCCCCTTGTCTGGAGGCCGCGCCACCTTGGCCGATCCCCCTATGGGCCCGGATTGGGCTGGCCAAAGGGCGCGGGCGTCCGGCGTCGCCGGGGCCTGGCCAGTCTGCCTGGACACGGATTATTTCCCTGGGCGCCGTATGGGTACGGTCAAGGCCGGGAAGTGATATCATGGCTCTTTACAGGGGGGCAGGTCCGGGTATTCCCGGTGAACGCCTCGACCGGAGGGCGGTTATCCATCGTGACCCGCCCATTGTCTAAAGGCGGCAAATAGGACCATGACGGAAAGTAGTTGGCCAGCATGAACCAGCCAGGCCCATCCCCACGCCCCTCGTCCCATTTCCTCCTGCGCGCCACGGTGACCCTGGGCGTGGGGATGTGCCCCGGCGCGCCGGGCACCTATGCCTCGCTCCTGGTGGCGGCCCTGGCCGGGGCCTGGTTGCACCTGGGCGGCGCGCCCCTGTTTGGGGCCTGGTATGGGCTGGCCTGCCTGCTGGTGAGCGCCCTGGCCGTGGCCAGCGCCGACCGGGCGGTGGGCCTGGGCCTGCTGGGGCCGGAACCCGACCCGGGGGCCATCGTCATCGACGAGGCCGCGGGCATGCTGGTGGCCCTCTACGGCTGCGCCAGCCCGGGCTGGAACTTGCTGCTGGCTTTTGGCGCCTTCCGGGTCTTCGACATCTTCAAGCCCTGGCCCGTGGGCGCTTCCCAGCGCCTGCCCGGCGGCTGGGGCATCGTGGCCGACGACCTGCTGGCCGGGCTATACGCCCTGGCGGTGGTCCATCTGGCCGGCTTGCTGTGTCTTGGCGGGCAGGGCTAAGCGCCCTGGCGGGTAGGCGGGGGCAGGTCACAAACGCATCGCCAGGTGATGTTTTCCCCGGGCGCGGCCGCCAGCCGCTAGCGCCCCTTGGACTGGCAGTTGGGGCAGGTGCCGCTCACCTCCAGCTTGTGCCCGTCCACGCGGTAGCCCAGTTCCTTGGCCAGGCGGGCCTCCACCTCCATCAGGGCTGGCTCGGCAAACTCCACCACCTGGCCGCACTCCTGGCAGCGCAGGTGGCAGTGGTGCTCGTGGCCGTAGGTGTGCTCGTAGAGGGTCTGGCCGCCCTCCTGAAAGACCTGCCCCACCAGCCCTGCGTTCAGCAACAGCGGCAGGGTGCGGTAGATGCTGGCTCGGCTGATGCGGCGACGCTTCTTGCGCAAGCCCAGGTAAAGGTCATCCACGCTGAAGTGATCGTGGCGGGCGAATATCTCGCGCACGATGGCCTCGCGCTCCGGCGTGTAGCGCATGTTGCGCCGCGCCAGGTATTCGCGCAGGATTTCCAGTTCCGAGCCCAAGCGGCAATCCTCCCACGGCAGGCCACGGCGATTGCTTGAACTTAGGGCTTGGCGGCCCGGCTGTCAAGCTCCCCTTGGCCCGCGGGGGTTATCAGTTGCCCCACCGGCACCAGCTCCACCTCCTGCTTTAGGCGCGGAGCCAGGCTGGTGAGCACGGCGATGGTGGTGGCGTGGGGATGGCCGATGGCTATGGCTTGGCCCTGGGTCTTGGCCAGCCTGACAAGGCGCAACACCTGCCGGGTGATGGCCCCGGTGGTGGGGTCGTGGTCCAGGAAGACGTCACGCTGACCGTGGGCCAAGCCCATGCGCCTGGCCAGGTCCCGGGCCTGGGAGCGTGGCGAGGTGACGCTATCCAGGAAGAACAGCCCCTGCTGGCGCAGCACCTCCAGCACCGGGCGCAGGGCCGCGGGGTCCTCGGTGAAGCGCGAGCCCATGTGGTTGTTGACCCCCACGGCGCCGGGCAGGTTGTCCAGGGCCTGGCGGGTCAGGCGGGCCAGGGTTGCGGGGTCCATGCTCACCAGGAGCCCACCCGGTCCGGGGGTCAGGGCGGGGTAGCTGCGGGGCTCCATGGGCAGGTGGACCATCACCGGCACCCCATGGCGCCGGGCCAGCTCGGCCGTCTCGCGGGCGTGGGGCGCAAAGGGCAGTATCGAGAGGGTCAGGTGCAGGTCCAGGGCCATGAGCCGCTTGGAC
>JAKAGJ010000119.1 GCA_021815655.1 Deltaproteobacteria bacterium
TGCCGCAGGTGTGCGTATTCCTGCCGGTGTACAACGAGGAGGCCATCCTGGAGGCCAACGCCCAGGCCCTGCTGGCCTACCTGGAGAACTGCGGCCTGGACTACGAGGTGATAATCGGCAGCAACGGCTCCAGCGACCGCACCCCGGAACTGGGACGGCGGCTGGCGGCAAGCCACCCCCGGCTGCGCTTCTTTCACCTGCCCCAGCGGGGGCCGGGGCGGGCCTTTGCCCGGTCCCTGGAGCTGGCGACCGCGCCCAACTTGGTAACCCTGGACATGGACCTCTCGGTGAGCCCGGCCTTCGTGCCCCAGGCCCTTGAGCTGCTAAAAGACCATGACGTGGTGGTGGGCAGCAAGCGCCAGGGGCGTGAGGAGCGCTCCTGGACGCGGGTGCTGGGCAGCGGGCTCTACATAGCCTGCGCCCGCCTGCTCCTGGGGCTGCCCTATCAGGACTACTCCATCGGGGCCAAGGGCTTCAGCCTGGATCTGGCTAAAAGCCTGCCCCACCTCATCGACGGGCACACGGCCTACGCCGGCAATCTCATCTGCGCGGCCCACTTCAGCGGGCGGGCGGTGGCGGTGCTGCCGGTGAGCTGTTCCGACCGCCGCCGCTCCCATTTCAACCTGGGGCGCGAGGCCCTCTACCGCCTGGGCTGGCTGTTGCGCCTGGTGCGGAACCGGCGCCGGCCGGGCTATTTCTCGGTCTTGACCTCCACCCCGGTCCAGCCCGCGCCGGGGGGGTCGGCAAGGTAACGCTGGCAACGCTGGGCCATGATGCGCGCCGCCTGGTCCTGGGGGCGCGGACCCAGCACCTCCTGGTACTTGGCCAGGGCCCCGGCGAAATCGCGGGCCAGGTAGAGATCAAAGGCCGCCTGGCTCAAGCCCACGCAGGCCGGCTCCGGGCTTGCCTCCTTGGCCCCCAGCAGCTCGAAGATGGCCAGCGGCTGCTGGCGCCCCTTGACCTGGATCAGGTCCAGCACCCTGAAGTGGAACTGGTCCCGACACAGGTCGCGGGTGGACTGGCAGACGATGGCATCCACCCCGTAGACCTTGCACTGGCCCTCCACCCGGAAGGCGGTGTTGACGTTGTCGCCGATGACCGTGTAGTCGAAGCGCCGCTGGGAGCCCATGTTGCCCACCACCATGGCTCCGGTGTTGATGCCGATGCCGATGCGCAAGGGGGGCAGCCCCGCCTCTTGCCAGTGCCCGTTGATGCTCTCGGCCCTTTTGAGCATGCCCAGGGCGGTGCGGCAGGCCCGCGCCGCGTGGTCGGGCTGGGGCGCCGGCGCGCCGTACACCGCCATCACCGCGTCGCCGATGTACTTGTCCAACATGCCGTCCTGCGCCAGCACCTCACCCGTCATCTGGTCCATGTAGAGATTGAGCAGCTGCGCCAGCCGCTCGGGGGGCAGATTCTCGGAGATGCTGGTGAAGCCGCGGATATCCGAGGCCAGCACGGTCAGCACCTTCTTCTCGCCCCCCAGCTTGAGTCCGGCGGGGTCCTTGAGCACGCGCTCGATCACCGACGGGTTGAGGTACTGCTGGAAGGCCTGGCGGATGCGCCGCTTGTCGCGCACCTCGGTGAGGTTGCGGTACACGGTCAGCCCCAGGCCGCAGGCGACGAGTCCCAAGAGGGGCACCACCAGGCTCAAGGGGCGGCCGCGCAAAAAGAGCTGGTAGCACAGCGCCACGTAGCCCGCCCCCGCCCCCAGGGTCAACAGCCAGCCGCCGACCAGGGGCAAGAGACCACAGCACAGGGTGGCCACGAGCCCCAGGGCCAGGATGGCGGCCAGGTCGAAGACGCGCGCCCAGCCCGGCCGGGCCAGGAAGTCGCCGCTGAGCAGGTTGTCCAGCACCTGGGCCTGCACGTCGCCGCCGGGCTCCAGGCTGGCGAAGGGCGTGGAGCGCATGTCGAAGACGCCGGTGGCGGTGACGGCCACCAGCACGGCTTTGCCGCTTAGGCTCTCCCTGGCCGCCTGGCCCCGCAAGACGTCGGTGGCCTCCACCACGGGGATGCTGTCGCGGCCGCCCCGGAAATTGATGCGCATAAGTGCGCGCGCGTCCACCGGCACCCTGAGCCGCCCCAGCCTGATCTCCTCCAGGCCGAAGTCCTCCATCCGCGCCGGCGCCAGGGGCACGCCCCAGTAGCGCGACAGGGTGGCCAGGCTCAAGGAGGGGTAGAAACGGTCGCCGCACTGCATCACCAGGGGGATGCTGCGCACCACGCCGTCGGGATCGGGGATGATGTTGAAAAAGCCCGCCGCCGCCGCCGCGCCGGCCAGGATGGGCTGATTGCTCTCCGGGGCCTTGGCCAGCAGAGGGGCGCGCTCCAGGGCCGCCGGCGAGGCGTAGCGCGTGGGCGGCAGGGCGAATTTTTGCAGCTGGCGCAGGCGGCGCTTCAATTCGGCCTGGTCCACGTGGGCCAGGTCCTCCTCGCCCATGTGGAAGTAGTAGCCCAGGACCACCTTGTCGCGGTGGCGGGCCAGGGCCTGGGCCAGCAGGTGGTCGGGGTGATAGCGGTTGACCACCTCCGCCAGGGACAGGGGGCGCCCCTCCTGGGCGGCCCGGGCCACGGCCAGCACGGCATCCTGCTCCAGGCGCTGGTCGGGCTCGAAGAAGCCCATGTCCAGGCCGATGGCCTTGGCCTCCAGCCCAGCCAGGTCATCCACCAGTTGGGCCAGCTTTTGGCGGGGCCAGGGCCAGCGCCCCTCCCGGGCCAGGCTGCGCTCCCCCACCGCCACCAGCACCACCTGCCCCGAGGACAAGGGACGCTCCCCCCGCGCCCAGAACAGGGCGTCGCCGGCCTTCAGCTCCACCAGCTCCAGGAAACGCGGCTGCCCCAGGTACAACAATAGGGCCAGGGCCGTCAGCCCCAGGCCCAGCAGCAGGGCGTAGAGGTGGCTCTTCCAGTTCATGGCCTTCAGCTTACTATAATCGCCGCCGCCCGGGGCGGGGCTGATGCTGAATGGCAATCAAAACCCGCCATGGCCCGCGAGGGGGCCAGGCGGGGTGTCACTCCGGCTGGCGGCCAGGCCCCTCCGCCAGGCCTTCCTCCAGGGCGCGCTGGCACCAGGGCGAGGCGCCAAAGCGCTGGACAAGCTCCAGGGCCGGAAGGCGGGCCGCCCAAGCCTGGCCGAGGGCGCGCCGGCACACCGCCAGGTAGTAGAGCGTTTCGGGCAACAGGATGGAGTCCGGGAAGTCCTGGCGCAGCCCCTCCAGCAGCTCCACGGCCTGGGCGTGTTGCCCTTCCTGGTGATAGGTCAGGGCCAGGTCGAAGCGGGTGTAGTCGCTGACCAGGCCCGAGGGGAAGCGCCGCAGCCCCTCGCGGAAGACCTGGCGGGCCTGCTCCAGCCGCCCGGCCTGGGCCAGGGCGCGCCCTTTGGCCAAAAGCGTGGAGGCGTCGTCGTGCCAGGTCCACAGCCCCGCGGCCAGCCCCAAGCCCAAAAGCCCCCAGGCCGCCCACCAGAGGCGGGGCCGCCCCGCCTGGGGCTGGCCCGTCCCGGCCAGGCCGGCGGCCAGCCCCGGCCAGAGCCGCCAGGCCAGCAAGCCGGCCAGGCCCAGCAGGGTCAGGGCCAGGCCCAGCCGGTGGGGCCAGGCCCAGCCAAAGGCCAGGGTGGCCCGGGCCTTCTCGGGGAAAAGCAGCATGAAGGCCGGCGTGGCCCTATATAGGCGCTCGCCGCCCAGGCTGCGCCAGGCCGGGTGATAGCTCACCTTAAGCCACAGCGGCATCCCCGGCCGCGCCCCGCGCACGTGGATGCGCTCGTTGGCTATCTCCTCGCCCTGGGGCTGGGGCGCCGCCAAGGGCAGGCGGGGCAGGAGATCCTGGCGCAGCTCAGCCAGCAGGGGGTCGTCCTGGCGCCCCGAGTCCAGGCGCCGCTGGGGGAAGCGCGCGCGGTCCTCCGGGCCTATGCGCTCCACGAATACCAGGGGCACCTCCAGACTGGTGAAGCGAAACCACAGGTAGGCCAGCTCCTGGGGACGCCTTGTCTGCACCAGCACCGGCCAAAAGCGGGGCGTCACGGCGTAGCGGTCCTGGTTTTCGCTCAGGCGGTAGACCGCGTAGGGACCGATGCGCCGTTGCAGCACCAGGCCGGGCTGATGGTCGGCCAGCTCCTGGGTGGCCCCGTCCACGGCCACGTACTGCCCCACGTTGAACAGCCGCATGCGCGCCAAGCCCCGAGGCAGGTCCAGGCGGCTGAAGACATAGCCCGGCAGGGGCATGGAGCCGCGCTGGGCCGTCTCCGATTGCAGGTAGAAGATGAAGGGCGCGCTGGGGCTGGCCTGTAGATAGGCGCTCTCCAGGGTGGCCCGCCCGGACCACAGGGGCAGGGATTCCAGCGCGCGCACCGACCCGGCCCCCTGGTGCAGAGGCGAGTGCTCGTACACCACCCTGGGCTGGCCGTAGTCGCCGGCCAGGAACTGGTTCAGCTCCTGAAACTCCGGCCACAGGGGCTTGTGCTCGGTGCCGGAGTTGTTCCAGTTAAGCCACAGGGAGGTGTGCTCCAGGGCCAGCCCCGGCCATAATCCCCCCGCCACCAGCACCATCAGCGCCAAGGCCCCCGGGGCGGCCAGGGGCCGGGCCAGGCGGGCCAGGGCCTGGGCGGCCAGTAGCACCAGGGCCAGGTAGGCAAAGGGCAGAAAGCGCACCGTGACGGTGTTCATGAAGGGCGAGGCCAGGTAGAGCAAGAGCGTGCAGACCAGCCAGAAACCCAGCAGGCCGGCGCGGCCCTTGTCGCCGGGGTCGGAGCCGGCCAGGGCCAGCGGCGCGCCCAGGCCGGCCAGGAGCATCACCGGCAGCAGGGTGGGCGGGAAGAACTGGCGCCAGGACTCCACGGCCCAGATGAAGTTGAACTTCTCGGTGTAGGGGGCGTAGGCCAGCATGGGCAGGAGCCAGTGCCCCCAAAGTAAAAAGCCCAGGGCGTAGAGCAAAAAAAGCCGGCGGGCGGCCAGGCGCCAGGGGCGCAGGCTCAAGGGATAGTACAGCCCCGCCGCCAGGCAAAAGAGCAGGGCATAGGGATGACACAGGCCGGTGAGCCACAAGAGCAGGGCGCTGATCCCCAACCCTCGCCCCTGCTCCAGCCAGCGGGGCAGGCTCCCCAGGTACAACAGGGCCAGGCCGATGCCCCAAGATTGGCAGAACTGGCCCATGAGGGCCGAGTCGATGCTGCCGCCCCAGATGCCGCCTTCCTCGCGCAGCAGAAAGCTCAAGGCCAGGGAGGCGGCCAGGGCCGGCCCGGGGAACTTGAGCCCCAGGCCGCGGGCACAGAGATAAACGCACAGGGGCAGGGCCAGGGCCGGCAGCAGGCTGACCAGCTTGAAGGCCACCGCCGGGTGCGCCGCCAGGCTGATTAGACTGATGACCAAGAACGGCAGTGGGAAGTAGAACTGGAAGGCCGGATAGCCGGCCAGGCTGCCGGGGTCCCAACCCCACGGCCGCCCCAGGGGCAGGATATGCTGGCGCAGGAAGATGAAGGCCGCGTAGTGGCTGGGGGTGTCGCCGCCGGTGGGGGCGCCGGGGGATAGCATCAGCCCCCAGGGCAAAAGCCAGGCCACCAGGGCCGTGGCCCCGGCCACCACCAGCAGGTCGTAGACTCCCTGGCGCGGCATCACTTGCGCCGGGCGCGCCACTGAGCCCCCCCCAGCCAGGCCGCCAGCCCCAACAGCGCCGCCAGCCACCAGCCCAGGTGGGCGCGGAAGGGATTGGGCAGGGGCGCCAGGGTCACCATCACCTCGTCCACCCGCTCCAGACGCCGCCCCGACAGGTCCAGGCCGCTTAAGAGCAGCAGCGGATAGCGGCCCCCCACCTGGCCGCTCAGGTTCTCCAGGCGCCAGGAGAGCTGGCGGGTCTGGCCAGGGGCGAGAGTCAGCTCCCGTAGCGGGGGCCAGGCCGCCAGCTCCCGGGGGACCAAGGCCCGCAGCGTCAGGGACACCGGCTCCGCGCCCTGGTTGCGCAGGCTGGCGGTCAGTCGACCCTGGCCGGCCAGCTCCACAGGCGGGGCCTGCACGTCCAGGGGCGAGGCCCCGTCCGGCCCCAGTTCCTGGCAGACATAGCCCAGGGCCGACAGCGGCATTTGCTGCTGGTCGCGCAGGTCCAGGCGCAGCACGGCGCAGTGGCGCCCCGGGCGGGTCTCAGCCTGGCCCCAGGACAGCCCCAGGCTGGCGCTCTGTCCTCCGGCCAGGCTAGCCAGGGTTGGCGAGGGGGCGGCGCCTGGAGGGTACATGGGCACGGCTTGCAGGCTTGAGGCCGTCTCCTGGCCGCGGTTGCGCACCGTCACCTCCAGGCCCCGGCCGCTGCCGGCCAGCTCACGGGTCTGGCAGGCCAGCTCCATCTCCAGGCCCCCGGCCGCCGCCGGCCCGGCCAGGGTCAATAGGAGCCCCAGGCCGCACCCGGCCCTCAGGAGCGCTTTGCGAGGTAGACGCATCCCTGAATTGTTATCTATGCCCGGCCGCCAGGTCCAGGGAAAAAGGAGCGCCAACAACCCGGACGCCTAGTTGCACCCGGGTTGTACGGGGTCCTCCACGCAGTTTTCCACCGTGTGGCCGCCGCAGCATCCCGGGTGGGCCATGCAGGGCGTGTCGCAGACGAATATGGTG
>JAKAGJ010000120.1 GCA_021815655.1 Deltaproteobacteria bacterium
GGCCAGGGCCTCGGCCATCTTGCGGGTGTTGCCTCCGTGGCTGAAATAGGTAATCAGGACCTTGGGCATGGCTTGAGCCTCCTATGGCGTCGAGTGATCTTGTAGCTATTCTATAGGAACCCCCACCCCCACGGGAAGCGCTTCCTGGGCTTGGCGCCACAAAGCCCCGGTCGGGGCGCAAGCGGCCAGGCCCGGGCGGGAGCCTAGGATATGGAGATATTATTTCAAGGCGGTTAGGCTAAAATGCGCAACCCTGGTTTGCAACTATCTCGACCGGGGGGTCAGGGTCAGCTTGCCTTGGTCCAAGCCCAGGGCGTAGCCCTTGGCCAGCAGGCGCGATAGTTCGGTATCCTTGAGGCGCATACCGGAGGCCTGCCCCTGGGCGGCTTGGCGCCCGAGACGGCGCACGAAGACCACCACGACCCCCAGGATCACGGCGATAGTGCCCATGAAGGCGTGCATGGAGGCCTTGTCGGCAAAGAGGGAGTCTCCGCCCGCGGCCTCGGAGGTGCTGGAGGGCAAAAGCAACTGCTTGGCCTGCTCCAGGTATCCGCCGGCATGGGCCAGGACCAAAAGCAGCACCGCCAGGCCGGCATAGACCAGCAGGCGGTACTTGCGCCACGGGCTGCTGTCCTGGCGCCACTTGTCATGGATGGCGATTATCAGCTGCTTGTCCACCTCGGAGCAGCCCTGGAAACAAATCTCCACCCGCTGGCGCTCGCGTATGCCGGCCAGCAGCTTGGCGGCCTCCAGGCCGTGGTGATACTCGTCGCCGATCTTGATGTAGCAATCCTGGTCCAAGGCCTCTCCCTCTCTGCTGTGCCCGGCGGTGCCCAGGCCCTAGGCGCTGGGCGCCTCATCCTCGCTGACGGTGCCAGCCACCTCGATCAGGGACGGGGCCTCCTGTCCCACCAGAAGCTCCTGTTCCACCATGGCCGGCGAGGGCAGGCTGGAGCTGTCGGAAACCTTGATGGCACCGTCCACCACCCCACCGGGCTCGATGGACAGCGAGCGGCAGGTGAGATCGCCGTGCACCCAGCCCTGGGGCTTGACGATGACCCGGTTGCCCACGATGTTGCCCTCGATGCCGCCCTCGATGACCAGTACGTCCTGGCTGTAAACGTCCCCGCGCACGAAGGTGCCGCCGGAGAGGACGGTCAGGCTGTTTCCCGACACCTACTTGCCTCCAATCTGCAACTGCACGTGGCCCATGGCCTGGCCGGCCCGCAGCACCACCAGGCTCACTCCCTCGGGCCGGCCCTTGGCCAAGCCCTGAAACGGCTCGGCGGCCACGTCGATCAAGCTGCCCTCCAGGGGCACCCGCCGGCCCTTGCCATCCAGCACAAAAGCCAGGCCAGCCTCGGGGGCGGTGACGTTGCTCTTGACGTCCATCACCTCCAGGCGCTCGTCCGGCGAGGCCAGCACCGTCTCGCCGTTGTGATACACCAGCTTGTGCCCCGAGCGGCGCAGCACCAGGTAGTCCAACTGGGCCGGCACCACCTCCACCTGCATCAGCCCCAGGCGCCGGCCCATCTGGGTGGCCATAACCTGGTAGCATTCCCGGGTTTCCTGGCCCTGGCACAGAGAAAACTGCCGCTGTAGATCCCGGCCGGTGTCGATGACATGGCCGCGGTCCTCGCCCAGGTTGGGTTGCCCGGGCGGCTGGTAGCCCTTGAAATCAACCTTGATGTGGGACTGGTCGCGCAGGTTGCTCAGGACCTCGCGCAGGACCACACGGTCGCCCTTGACCACCCGCAAGAACTCGCCGTCGGCCACCATCTGGCGGCGACCCGCCACGTCCACCACGAAATAGAACATGGTGGAGCGCACCATGGTGGTGGGATGGCGGTGACTGGGATCCACCTTGATCTCCACCCGGCCGATGTCCTGATTGTCCTTGCGCACCAGGATGCCGGTGGGCTGGTTGACGGTCAGGGTCTGCCCCAGGTCGTTGACCGAGCCCAGGCCCTCGATGTCGCAGGACAGCCCGCGCTCGTAGTTGGCCTGGATGTGCTGCACGGTGACGCGGTCACCGGGGGACACGGTCAGTGAGGAGCCCTTGGCCACGGCCACGGGCTGGAAGTCGTTGACCTTGACCACCAGGAACTTGAATTCCGGGGCCGGCAGGTTGGAGGGCGGGGTCTCGGGCACGATGTTCAAAAGTTCCATGAAGGCGTTTATCACCAGGTTGTGGTGGCGAATCTTCATGGCCACGTTGGGCAGGCTCTTGCTGGACTCCACGCCGAAGGCCGGAATTTGACAGCGGGTCAGGGCGTAGAAGGAGGCGCTCAGGCGCTGCTCCTTGTGCTTGGAATTGGCCTCGGCGGTGTGGTGGTTGTTGAAGTGCAGGTGATACTTGGGGTCCTCGATCTGGGCGTTGACCTTGGGCAGAATCTTTTCGGCCATGCCCTTGAGGTCCAGGGTGCGGCCGTCGGGGGCCTGATAGTGGTCGGCATCGGCGATGAGCGACTGGCCGTAGCGCATGGGGTTGGCCAGGGGGCCCTCCCACCGGGAGCGGAAGTAGCCGCTGCCGTCGTGCAGGTTCAGGAGCAGGTCGCTCTCGGCCATCAAGGACTTGAGCACCTCCACGATCTGCTTGTGCCGGCGGGCGGTGACCGGGTCGCCGAACTGGCGGTTCATGTCGCCATCGGGGCCGCGGTTGTTCTGCATGATGGACAGGAAGTTGGCCCTGGGCACCACGATGAGGTTGCCTTGGGCCAGGGAGATGTCGGCGTATAGGTCGGCGGAGAGGAATCCCCCGGGCTCGTCGCCCTGGATGCCGCCGATGAGCATCAGGGTCTTGCCGCCGCGGGCGCCGTAAACCCGGTAGACGTTGAGCTCGTTGGAGGTGCCGGCGAAATAGACCTGGTGCTGGCGGCCGGGGCGTGGCGGCTCCGCCGCCGGGGACGGTAGGGCTGCAAACGTAAGCCCCAGGACCGCCAGCCAACCCAGCAGCCTTGGCAATAGCTTATTCACCCCATTCTTCCCCTGGCGCCTTATTGGGAGCGGGCAGCGCCTTTGGACGGGTTCACGGGCAGGGCCTTGACCATGACCAGATTCCCTTGCCGGGAATAGATCACGAACTCCAGGCTCTCGAACTTTTTGTCATCCAGGGAGGCCACCCTGGCCAGCACCCGGCGGTAGCGTTGCACTGAGAAAGGGGTGCCCCGGTGGTAGTTCTGGGGACGTCCCGCGGCGGTCAAGCGCATGGGCGGCCAGGCCTCGAACCAGGCCCTGCCCTGGCGCTGTCCCCGCACCACCAGGGCCATGTAGCCCATGGCCGGGTTGCGGGGCTCGCGCTCATTGACCAGATCGAAGGAAACCACCAGTTCCCCGCCCTCCAGGCGCTGGTCAATGTTTTTGATGGACAGGCGGTCCGAGGAATGGGGCTCGTCGGCGGGGGCGACCTGACCGGCGGGCTCGTCGGCGTCTTCCTGGTTGGACGGAGCCACCGCCTTGCCCTTGCCCTTGGGTGCCGGGGGGGCGGCGCGGTCATCGCTGGCCTGCTGGCTTAAGATGTCGCGGGTCTCCTGCTCCTGCACCAGGGACTCCAGGCGCTCGGCCCGCAGCATCAAGAGGCGGGTGTCGTCGGATATCTCGGCCAGTTGCACCTGCTGGCGGTACACCATGTAGGAGTTGCCCCCCAGCCCTCCCACCATGACCAGGAGCACCACCACCAAGAGGTAGAGCCAGCCGCTGCTCATGCTCAAGGAGCGTACCGGGCCGGATTTGCGCACCAACAGGACATCGAAGCCGCGTTTGCTCACGCTTTACCTCGTCCCTTAGGACCGCGCGCCACGGCCGGCCACCGAGGCCCGCCCGGGCATGGGCTCCCAGCGCTCGGACATTATCTTCCAGTGTCCGCCCTTGAGCAACAAATCCATATGCTTGCGCCCCACGTCCCGGTGCCAGTCGGAACGGTAATGCTGTACAAAGACCACCTTGGCCTTGGAGCCCAGCACGGTTACGCGCACATCGCGGGCCTCCACGCCGATGACCTTGTAGACCCGGCTGAGATAGGCCTTGTGCTTTTGCCAGGCGTTGCGGTTCATGCCGTCGCTGGAGAATTCCGGCGCGTAGAAGCTAATGTATTCGCTAAGATTCTTGCCCTGCCAAGCCCTGATCCAGGCCGCCAGCATGCTGCGTATCTGCTCCTCGGGGGTGGCTGGGGCCTTGGCTGCCGGGGCCTTGACCGCCGGGGGCGCATGACGGCGCTCGGGCTCGGGCGTAGGCGGACTGGTCTTGACCACGGGCGCCGGCTCGGGCCGGGCCGGCGGGGCCTCGCTCTTGGCCGGCGGTGCCGGCTCGGGGTGGGCCGCGGCCACCACCACTGGTACCGGCTTGGGCGGAGGCGCCCAGGAGGCCAGCAGGCGGGCCTGGCCAGGGTCCTCCACCACCCAGTGGGAAGATAGCAGCCGGGCATGCAGGGGATCAGGCCCCCGCAGGTAGAAGCGCCGGGTGACCTGCACCTCGGCCCGGTTGGGGCCGCTGATGCGCTGATCGGCTACCACCACCCACTGCTCCCCCAGGCCGAAGAGGGCCAGGCCTTGGGTCTGCACGCGCACCTGGCGATTGCCGGCGGCCAAGCCGGCCAGGCGCCTGGCCAACTCGTCCAGTTCCTTCATCTGGGAGGTCTTGGTGGGAGTAGAGGCCTTGGTGTCCAGGCTGTAGCCCTCGGCGGCCTCGGCCTCTTCCAAGGCCGGCAAGGAAAGCTGCTCCAAATATTGGCAAGCCTTGACCCGGTCGGCCACGGGAGGCAGCCGCAGGTGGTCCACCACCACCACCGGCGTGTGATGCTCTTTGATGGTGGAGGCCACCACGGCCAGTTCGTCGTTGCGCAGCACCACGCAACCGTTGCTGGCGCGTGGCTTTAGGGTTTTGTCGGTGCCGTGAATGAAGATGCCGTTGCCGTCGCGTTTTTCGAACTGGTCGAAGGGGTTGGGGTAGTTAAGATGGATGGCCCGATCGCCGAAGACCGTGATCTTGTTGTCCTCGTAGCGGTGAGTGGTGAAGTAGATGCCCTCGGGCGTGCGCTCATCGCCTTCGCTCTGTTTTAAGCCCGGCTGCATGCCCGTGGAACAGGTGTATTCATAATCAATGGACATCTCGCCCAGATAACGCAGCACCATCAGCCGCTGCCGGGCCTTGTCCACCACCAGCACCCGGTTCTCCGGCACCTTGCCCTGATAGCAGAACAACAGCTCGGTGCCAGGGGTGGAGCCCTGGGCCGGCGGCGCCGCGGCTGGGGCCGGGGCCGGCGACGGAAGCTTGCCTTCGATGTTCTTGAGTGGCGGGGGCTCGGACGAGGGTTTGAGGCTGGCCAGGGGGGAGGGAGTTTCGGCAGCCGCCGCCGGGGCTGGTTTTTCCGCGCGGGAACCGCTCTTGGCCACGTGGACCATCCAGGCCGCGCCCAGTCCGCCGGCTAGGACCAAAACCCCCAACCCCACTAGCAAAAAACGCCGCCATCCGCTGGAGCCGAAGCTCCGGCGCGGCCGGAAAAGAGAACGCCCGCTTTTGATCGGTGCGTAATCAGCGCCCATGCAAGGCTCCACGACTGAGGTCCAAAGCACGCAGGCGGCATAACTAGAAGATATTTATGCCAGAGGCCCTTAAAGCCCCCCTGTGGCCCGCATGCCAGCGCACCGCCGCGCCCACGACGGTCACGGCTCATAATATCAAGAAAACCCTCACCAAGCCACTATGCAGTTGTCCGACCTTCCATGCCCGTCGCCAGTTTTTTGCTGACCGGCCCAAAAAAATATTTGACAGCTTCTCGGGGGCCATGCTAAAAATTGACACACTGAATGAAAGTTCATTCAGAAACATCGCAGCCTGGGCCGCCGAGGGGTTGTGCTCCGGCAGGGTATTGAATGATAAATCATTCATGCCGTGGGCGCTCATAAGGACGCCACGCCAAGGAGGTAATACATGTCCCACCCGATCAAAAAAGTGGGCGTAATTGGCGCCGGGGTCATGGGCGCCACCATCGCCGCGCACATGGCCAACGTGGGCCTGGCCACCGTCCTACTGGACATCGTTCCCCCCAAGATGCCGCCTGACCTGGCCAAGAAGGGCGTGAAGGAAGACTCCAAGTCCTTCCGCAACTTCTTCAGCCAGAACGGGTTGACCGGCGCGCTCAAGTCCAAGCCCGCCTCCTTCTACATCCCCGAGGACGCCGAGCTCATCACCATCGGCAACCTGGAGGACGACTTCAACCTCCTGGCCGACTGCGACTGGATCGTGGAGGTGGTGGTCGAGCTGCTCAATATCAAGAAGGACCTGCTGGCGCGCATCGAGAAGGTGCGCAAACCCGGCTCCATGGTCACCACCAATACCAGCGGCATTTCGGTGGCGGCCATGAGCGGGCACCTTGGCCAGGACTTCCAGGAGCACTTCTTCGGAACCCACTTCTTCAATCCGCCCCGCTACATGAAGCTTTTCGAGATCATCCCCGGGCCCAAGACCAAGCCCGAGCTGATCCAGGCCATGGCGGTCTTCGCCGAGAAGACCCTGGGCAAGGGCGTGGTCTACGCCAAGGACACCCCCAACTTCATCGC
>JAKAGJ010000121.1 GCA_021815655.1 Deltaproteobacteria bacterium
CCGATGAAGCTGGTTTCCAGGTCCGTGCCGGTGATGGTGAGCTTTTCGTCGCTGGCTTCCAGCAGGACGTTGCTCAGGATGGGCATGGAGGTTCGGCGCTCCACCACCGATTGGGACTTGCTCAGACCCTTGGCCAGGTCTTCCTTGCGCACGGTCAATTCCATGGGACTCCCCCGTGGGATGGGTTGGCGTTTGGGCCCTAACATACCCCAGGTCTAGGCGTCGTGGCAAGCTCTGGCTACTAGATTTGGTGTGGAACCTCTCCCTTGCCTCCTGTCTACTCGGTCGGCAGGTCCGCCGCGCAGTGGCCGCACCTGACGGCCTTGATAGGTATGCTCATCAGGCAGTAGGGACAGTCCTTGGCCGTGGGCGCGGCCGGCGTGGCCTCCTGCTGGCGCTTCAGGCGGTTGACGCCCTTGACCAGCAGGAACACGGCGAAGGAGACGATCAGGAAGTTCACAACCAGGTTGAGGAAGAGCCCCACGTTCATGGTCACGGCCCCGGCCTTGGCCGCCTCGGCCACCGTGGGATAGGGCCCGGCCGGGCTGCCCTCTTTCAACACCCAGAATATGGCCGAGAAGTCCACGTTGCCCAGCAGCAGGCCGATGGGCGGCATGATGATGTCGCTGACCAAGGACTTGGCGATGGATCCGAAGGCCGCGCCGATGATGATGCCCACGGCCATGTCCACCACGTTGCCCTTTACGGCGAACTCCCTGAACTCCTTCCACATACTTGATGAAGCCATGCCTGGGAACTCCTTTCTTGAGCCTCCGGTCTAGAAATCCAGGTCTCCCTCCTCCTGGGTCTGGCGCCCCCGCCGCCAGGGCAGCAGCCGCAGCATTCCTCCCTGCTGACCGGCCCGCGCGGGCCCTCCGCTCCGCCGGGGGCCCGCTTCCGCGCCGCCAGCCCCCACCAGGGCGGCCAGCTCGGCCACCACGCCCTGCATGGTGGCCGCCTGGGAGGAGAGCTCCTCGGCGGCCGAGGCCGATTCCTCGGCTCCGGCGGCGTTCTGCTGGGTCACCTTGTCCATCTGGGTCACGCCCTGGTTGAGCTGGTCTATGCCGTGAGACTGTTCGCTGCTGGCCGCGGCTATCTCGCCGATCAGCTCGTCCACCTTGCGCGAGCTGGCCTCCACCCGGTCGAAGGCCTCGTCGGTGACCTTCACCAGCTCCGAGCCGCCCCTGATGTTCTGGATGTTGCCCTCGATCAGTTCCGAGGTGCTCTTGGCCGCCTCGGCGGCGCGCATGGCCAGGTTGCGCACCTCGCCGGCCACCACGGCAAACCCGGCCCCGGCCTCGCCGGCCCGGGCCGCCTCCACGGCGGCATTCAGGGCCAGCAGGTTGGTCTGGAAGGCTATCTCGTCGATGGTCTTGATGATCTTGGCGGTTTGGTCGCTGGCCTGGTTGATTCGGTCCATGGCCTGGCGCAGATCCTTCATGGAGCGGTTGGCCTGGGACACCACCCGGGACGTCTCGTCCATAAGGCCCTTGGCCTGGTTGGCGTTGTCGGCGTTCTGCCGGGTCATGGAGGCCAGTTCCTCCAGCGACGAGGAACTCTCCTCCAGGCTGGCGGCCTGCTCGCTGGTGCCCTGGGCCAGGGTCTGGCTGGTGGAGGCAACCTCGCCCGAGGCTGCGGCCACCTGGGCGGCCGCGCCGCTCAGTTCGCTGGTGTGGCGATTGATGGGGCGCACGATGGAGGCGGCCACCAGGAAGATAACCAGGGCCGCGGCCAGGATCACCGCCAGGGCGATGACCAGGTTGATGTAGCCCAGGCTGGTGGCCGGAGCCATCAGCTCCTCCAGGTTGGCCGTGACCACCACGATCCACTTGAGCCCGGCCTCCTCCTCGAAGGCCGCCAGCTTGGCCACGCCCTCGAAGGTGTAGTAGGCGACGCCCTTCTTGTCGGCCAGGATGCGCTTGCCAAAGTCATGCTTGCTGAGGTCCAGCTCCATGATCTTCTTGGCGTCGGGGTGGGCCACCACCAGGCCCTTGGCGTTCATCACGTAGGCGTAACCCGTCTGGCCCACCTTAACCGTGTCCACGAAGTCCCTGGTGAAGTAGCTCAGGTCTATCACCCCCACCACCGCGCCCACCACTGCCTCGCCAATACGCACCGGCGCGGCCACGGCGATCACCGGCTTGCCCGAGGCCTTGCTCTTCAGCACGTCGGAGATGGCCTCCTGGCCCTTGATGGCGGTCCGGAAATACTCGCGGTCGGTCAGCTTGAGCTTGCCGATCAGGGAGCGGTCTGAGCAGGCCACAATCTCGCCGTCCTTGGAGACCAGGTTCAGGACCTCGTAGACCGGGTAGTCCTTCTGCATGGTGGTGAACTGGGAGCTGACCACGTTCTGGGCCGTCTCGGCCCCCTCGCCGCAGGCCGTGCGGAAAAGCGGATCGCGGGCCAGGGAGCGCATCTCGCGCTGGCGGTCATGGATCCATGCGCCAATCTGTATGGTGGTGAAGTGGGAGGTCTGACGCATCTGGTCGATGACGACCCCCTTGAGGGCCTGCCTGGCATTGTAGACGGAGACGACGGCGGCCAGGCCCATGCCCAGCACGATGAGGAGCAGGGTTGGCAGCAGGAAGCGGTTGCGCAGGCTGAGCTTCATCTTCTCCTCCTTGGTCCTGGGAACGTTCTATCGGTGTTCTGGTGGCGCGCACAGCTATTATATAGCCAAGGCCCGAACAAATAATAGCCTCCCATTTGAAGATTGTGCGCTTGTCTGGGGAGAGTCTCAAGACGTTGGCGCGGGGACCGGTCCCTCGCCCTTTCAAATCCATTGCATGAGGCGGAAAGCCCGGTGCGATGGCCGCCCTTCCAGTCGGTTTTGTTCCCCTCTGGTCGCCCCGGTGGAGACCCCGCCGAGGCGCATACGAAGTGATCTTCTTTTCTTCAAGATAATAGGAGAAGCCAGGCCGGTGGAGATGGGGGAGAATCGGGCCAAGGGGTGAAAAAAAGAGGGCCCCTCTCTCGGGGCCCTCTGCACCGTCTGGTCGTCGGTTGGCCGGTTTTCCCCCGGCCGGGTCGCCGGGGCGGCTATACTCCGCCGCCCTTCAGCCTGGTGCCCCCGCCCATGCCCCCCTCGGTGAGGATCCGCTCGGCGGCGCGCACCTGCTCGGCCAGCTCCGGGTTCTCGCGCAACAACTCCTCGATCTTCTTGACGCCCTTGACCACGGTGGAGTGGTCCTTGCCGCCGAAGGAGCGCCCGATCTCCGGGAAGGAGGAGCGGGTCAACCGGCGGGCCAGGTACATGGCCACCTGGCGGGGCTGGCTCACCTCGCGGGTCTTGCGGGTGCCCTTGATGTCCGAGACCTTCACCCCGAACTGGCTGGCCACGGTGGAGAGAACGTCCTCGATGCTCACCTGGCGCTCGCTGACCAACGGCCCCACCACCCTCTTGACCAGGTCAAGGGTGACCTCCACGCCCTGGAAGCTCGATATGGCGATGATGCGCGTCAGGTAGCCCTCCAGAACCCGCACGTTGTTCTCGGGCTGCTTGGCCAGGAACTGGGCCACGTTGCGCGCCAGCTCCAGGCCCCGCTCGGCGGCCTTTTTTTGCAGGATGGCCACCTTGGTCTCCTCGTCCGGGGGCTGCAGGTCCACCAAGAGGCCCCACTCGAAGCGGGTGCGCAGGCGCTTCTCCAGCCCGGGGATGTCCTTGGGCATCTTGTCGCTGGTCACCACGATCTGCTTGCCGGCTTGGTAGAGGGTGTTGAAGGTGTGGAAAAACTCCTCCTGGGTGCGCTCGCGGCCGGCCAGGAACTGGATGTCGTCCACCAGCAGGCAGTCCACCTGGCGGTATTTCTCCTGGAAGCGGGCCAGGCCGTCGAAACGCACCGCCTGGATCAGCTCGTTGGTGAAGCCCTCGGCCGAGCAGTAGTGGATGCGCGCCCCGGGGTTGCCGCGCAACACCTGGTTGCCCACGGCAGTGACCAGGTGGGTCTTGCCCAGGCCGGCCCCGCCGAAGACGAACAGGGGATTGTACTGGCGGCCGGGCTGCTCGGCCACGGCCAGGCAGGCCGCGTGGGCCATCTCGTTGCACTTGCCCACCACAAAGGTGGCGAAGGTGTACTGGACGTTCAGGGGCGCGGAGGAGTGCAGGAGCGGCGGGGGGGCGGCGGCAGCCAGGCCGGGGCGCGCCGGGGCATCCGCCGGCCGCTCGGCCACCTCGAAGGCCAGCCGCATGGGCCGGCCGCCGGCCTGGCTCAGGGCGTGGTCCAAAAGGGGGCGATAGCGGTCCTGGATCCATTCGGCGAAGAACCGGTTGGGAATAAGCAGCACCGCCTGGTTGTCGTCCTCCAGGCGAAGGTCCAGGGGCTCGAACCAGGTGGCGAACTCCTGCGGACCCACCAGCGCGCTCAACCTTTGCTTGGCGCCAAGCCACAACTCATTGTTGGACAAGGGAAACCTCATTTCTTGTCTAACCGTTGATCTCAGAGCGCAAGCTGGCCTGGCGGACCGCGCGGCGCCCCCCGCAGGGAGCGGGGGCTCAGGGCAGAGTGCCGAGGCGGCTACCTGTGTCACATATATCTCTATTACTATATTTTTGTCATGAAATTGTGAAATAGGCAAGCATCAAGAATAGGGAAAGCCCGGATGGGGCTAAAAACCCGGGCCTCGGCCGGCCGGTCCGAAACATCTTGACAGTTTGGCGCGTTTCCTCTAACTTTTTGGGAGCTATTACTAAAAATACAAGTTTTATAAAGACTTGGGGCCACGGGCCCCCCGGACGGGCTTGACCGGGGGAGAGGGGCTCCCTCACGCGCAACTGGGAGAGAACCTTGGCATTTACCATCGCAGTCGCTGGCAAGGGCGGCGTGGGCAAGACCACCATCTCCGGCCTGCTGGTCCGCTATCTGGTGGAGAAGGGCCTCAAGCCGGTGTTGGCGGTGGACGCCGACTCCAACAGCAACCTCAACGAGGTGCTGGGCCTGCCCCTGGAGGGCACCCTGGGCGAGGCCCGCGAGGACATGAAGAAGGGTCAGTCACAGGGCATGACCAAGAACCTCTTCATCGAGATGCAGGTGAACCGCTGCCTGGTGGAGAGCGAGGGCTTCGACCTGATCGCCATGGGCCGCCCCGAGGGCGCCGGCTGCTACTGCGCGGCCAACCACCTGCTCACCGACTGCATGGACAAGCTGGCCGAGAACTACAAGTACCTGGTGGTGGACAACGAGGCCGGCATGGAGCACATCAGCCGGGTGACCACCCAGCATGTGGACCTGCTCCTGGTAATCAGCGACCCCAGCCGGCGCAGCCTCACCGCCGCGGCGCGGGTGCAGGAGCTGGCCCAGCAGATGGGCGTGCTCAAGGGCCCGAGCTTCCTGGTGCTTTCCATGGTGCGCGGCCAGCCGGCGCCCGAACTCCTGGCGGCGGCCCAGGATATGGGCATGACCCTGGCCGGCTTCGTGCCCGACGACGGCGGGCTGGCCGAATTCGACACCGGCGGCCGCCCCACCAGCCGGCTGCCCGCCGACAACCCGGCGCTGAAGGCGGCCTACGCCATCTTCGAGCGTGTCCTGGCCGAGGCCGGGGCGGCCAAGGCTTGAGCCCCTCCGGGGGCGGAAAAGCCAGTGAAAGCATAGAGAACCGATTATTGTGCAATCAAGCTTTTTTCTTGACAGTGTTTTGGGAATGTACTAGCGTGGTGCCGCCTTTTCCAGACTATCTGAAGAGAAAAAGCGACTAATTTCGCTTAGTATGTACCGCCGTGCACAAGGCGCGGCGGGCGTCCCGCGCTCCGGTGATCCCCGCCGGGGCAGGCCCGCGGGCAGGAAACCTTAATATGAGGTACGGAACCTCTAGCAGCGGGAGGGAGTTGCTGTGGCCTTTGAACTGACGAAAGTCTCCTACTCCGGCAAAATCATGGAGGTCACCCTGGGTCAGGGCGACAAGGCGCTCACCGTGGGCGGTGAGACCGCCTACCCCTTCCACACCTTCGAGGGCGTGATGCCCAAGAAGCCGGTGTTGGCCATGGAGGTGTGGGACATCAAGCCTGACGACTGGCCAGCCGCCTGCTCCGAGCCCTTCGCCGACGTGCTGGGCGACGTGGGCGCCTGGGCCAAGAAGTGCGTGGAGCAGTATGGGGCCGAGGCCATCGTGCTGCAACTCAAGTCGACCGACCCCAACGGCGACGACGCCTCCCCCGCCTCGGCCTCGGCCAGCGTGGGCAAGGTGCTGGCGGCGGTGAACGTGCCGCTGATCGTCTGGGGCTCGGCCAACCCGGCCAAGGACGCCGAGACGCTCAAGTTGATCGCCGAGGACCACCAGGGCAAGAACCTGCTCCTGGGCCCGGTGGACGAGAAGAACCACAAGGCCGTGGGCGCCGCCGCCCTGGCCTACAAGCACTCCCTCATCTCCTCCTCGCCCATCGACGTCAACCTGGCCAAGCAGCTCAACATCCTGCTCAGCAACCTGGGCGTGCCGCTCAACACCATGGTCATCGACCCCACCACCGGCGGTCTGGGCTACGGCATGGAGTATTCCTACTCCGTGATGGAGCGCATCCGCATGGCCGCCCTGGTGCAGGAGGACGACAAGCTGGTGCTGCCC
>JAKAGJ010000122.1 GCA_021815655.1 Deltaproteobacteria bacterium
CCTACTCCATGTTCGATGCCTGCGGCCTGCTCTTCAACCAGGGCCTGCGGGGTTGGTCCCTGTGCGCCGGCCAGGAGCGGCCGTGAGCCAGGAGCCGCCCCGGGACGGGGACGAGCCCGAATTCCTGCGGGCCTTCGCCATCCAGGCCGGCGACTTCGCCGGCGCGGGCAATGTCTCCATCGCCGTCAAGAACCTGCTGAAAGAATTGGGGTTCCCTCCGGAGGTCCTGCGCCGGGCGGCCATCGCGGCCTTTGAGGCCGAGATGAACGTGGTGATGTACGGCGGCGGCGGCCAGATGGAGGTTTACCTCTCGCCCCGGGCCGTGCGCCTGGTAATCAGCGACCAGGGGCCGGGCATCCCCGATCTGGACCTGGCCATGCAGGAGGGTTGGTCCACGGCCACCCCCGAGATGCGCGAGATGGGCTTCGGAGCCGGCATGGGCCTGCCCAACATCAAGCGCAACAGCGACGCCTTTTGCATCGACACCGGCCCCGGACGGGGCACCCGCCTGCAAGTGGACATCTTTCCCAGATAGTCTAGAATGCACCAGTAAGTTCATAAGCGCGGGCGATGTCGTCCCGGAGGCTCATGCCCTTGCCCAATGATGTTCATATCGGCCCAGGCCCCGCCGAAGAGCTGCCCACCATGTGGATAGACCCCCAGGCCTGCCAGGGCTGCGTGCTGTGCCTCAAGGCCTGTTCGGCCAAGGCCATCCGCGTGCGCGAGGGGGTGGCCCACATCCTGCCGCACCTGTGCGTCAACTGCGGCGACTGCTTCCGGGCCTGCCCCCACATGGCGGTGCGCTGCCGCACCACGCCCCTGGAGGTGGTGCGGCGCTGCCAGCACCCCGTGGCCGCGCCCAGCCCCACCTTGTTCAGCCAGTTCGGCTACCGCGCCACCCCCAACCAGATACTGCTGGCCCTGGAGCGCCTGGGCTTTCAGCAGGTGATGGACATGGGATGGCTGTGCGAGATGAACTCGGCGGCCATGGAGGAATACCTGCTGGCCCACCCCGAGCTGCGTCCGGGCATCAGCCCCAGCTGCCCGGCGGTGATCCGGCTCATCGCCGGGCGCTTCCCCAGCCTGCTCAAGAACATCATCCCGGTGCTGCCGCCCCGGGTCTTCGCCGGCAAGGTGGTTAAGGAGCGCCTGGCCCAACGTCAGGGCTGGGACCTGGCGGAGGTGGGGGTGTTTCATATCGCCCCCTGCGCCGCCAAGATGGTGGGCCCCCACGACCCGGTGGTGCTGGACCATCCCTACGTGGATGGGGTCATCAGCTTCCGCGATATCTACGGCCCCCTGTTGCAGGCCCTGCACGGCCTGGAGGAAGACCACACCCTGCAGAAGTGCTCGGGCGCCGGCATCGCCTGGGCCATGAGCGGCGGCCAGGCCGCGGCGGTGGACGTGGAGCACACCCTGGACGTGGCCGGCTTCGCCGAGGTGGTGCACATCCTGGAGATGCTGGAGGCCGGACGCCTGCGCGATCTGCGCTTCCTGGAGGCCCACATCTGCCCCGACGGTTGCCTGGGCGGCCCCCTGGTGGTGGAAAACCACTTCCGCGCCCGCAGCGTCACCCTGCGCCAGATGCGCCGCTTCGGGGCCATGAGCCGGGTCAACCGGGCCAAGATCAAGGGCATGATCTCCGAACATCTCTTTGACTGGGAGCGGCCGGCCCTGCCCCGGCCCCAACCGGTGCTGCACCACGACACCGGCCAGGCCATCGCCAAGATGAAGGCCATCCAGGCGCTCACCACCTTGTTGCCAGGCATAGAGTGCGGGGTCTGCGGCTCGCCCGATTGCCAGACCTTCGCCGGGGACGTTATCATGGGCCGGGCCCAGGAGGCCCAGTGTCCCTTCATGGAAAAGCGCGGCGGCCCCAGCGGGGAAAGCGCCGGGAGGGTAGCGGTGAAAGTCAAGGACGTGGTGGAGGCCTTGGGGCTCACCGTGACCGCCGGGGCCGCGGGCCTGGAGCGGCCGGTGGACGGCGGCTACATCTCAGACCTGCTCTCGGACGTGATGGCCAACGCCCGGCCCGGCGCGCTGTGGCTGACCATTCAGACCCACCAGAACGTGGTGGCCGTGGCGGTGCTAAAGGAACTGGCGGCGGTGATCCTGGTGGGCGGCCGTCAGCCCGCCGAGGAGACCGCGGCCAAGGCCGAGCAGGAGGGCATCCCGGTGCTGGTGAGCCAGGCCGGGGCCTTCGAGCTGGCCGGCAAGCTGCATGAGATGGGGTTGTGACCAGGGCCGGCCATGAGCCTCATCAAGGCTGACCTGCACCTGCACACCTGCCTAAGCCCCTGCGCCGGCCTGGACATGACGCCCACGGGCTTGGTGGAGCGCGCCCGCGACCTGGGCCTGGGGCTGATCGCCATCACCGACCACAACAGCGCCGAGAACGTGGCCGCCGTGCGCCAGGCGGCGGGGCGCCTGGGGCCGGAAGGGCCGGTGGTGCTGGCCGGGCTGGAGGTGACCACCGGCGAGGAGGCCCACCTGCTGGCCCTGTTCGAGGACTTGCCCTCGGCGCTGACCATGCAGGCCATGGTCTACAGCCATTTGCAAGAGGGCCAGAACGACCCCCAGGTCTTCGGCTACCAGATCATCGCCAACGCCGACGACGAGGTGGAGGAGTTCAATCCCCGGCTGTTGATCGGGGCCACCGACCTGCCGGTGCACAACCTGGTGCGGCGCGTTCATGGCCTGGGCGGCCTGGCCGTGGCCTGCCACGTGGACCGGCCCTCCTACAGTCTGGTGGGGCAACTGGGCATGATCCCCGCGGAGTTGGCGCTGGACGCCGTGGAGATATCCTGGCTGGCCGACCCGGCCTCGGCGGGGCGGTACCTGGGGGGGCTCAAGCTGCCGGTGCTCAGTTCCTCCGACGCCCACGGCCTGGAGGATATGGGCCGGGCCTGGAGCGAATTGGAGATGGAGGCCCCCACCCTGGCCGAGCTGGCCCTGGCCCTGGCCGGGGAGAGGGGGCGGAGGGTGGCGGCCATCGGGCGGCGGGGGATATAGCATGGAAGACCTGTCCCTGCACATCCTGGACATCGTGGAGAACTCGCTGATGGCCGGGGCCTCGCTGGTGAGCGTGGCCATCGAGGAGGACCTCCAGGACGACCGCATGGCCATCACCGTGGCCGACGACGGCCGGGGCATGGAGCCGGGGTTCCTGGCCCGAGTCACCGATCCTTTCGTCACCACCCGCACCACCCGCCGGGTGGGGCTGGGCTTGAGCCTGATGCAGGCCAATGCCCGCTCCTGGGGAGGAGACCTGACCGTGCACAGCCGGCCGGGGGAGGGCACCACCGTGCGCGTGTGGTTCCAGCGCTGTCATATCGACCGCCCGCCCCTGGGCGACTGGCCGCGCACCCTCTTCGGCCTGATCCTCACCCGCCAGGAGGTGGATTTTTACTACTGCCACCGCGTGGGCGAGCAGGAATTCGAGCTGGACACCCGGGAATTGAAGGTCGAATTGGGGGCCGAGGCCCTGGCCGATCCCCAGATCATGGCCCTCTTGCGCGGTCAGGTGGTGGAAGTGTTGGGGCAGATGGGGGTGGAACAGGTACCGGCCCTGCCCCTGGAACCCTAGCCGCCCGCCAAAATGAGTGCTCGGCCCCAGGCCCGCTTAGGGTCTGGGGCTCTTTTTTTGGGGGCCGGCCAGGGGTTATGCTGTAAGTGGCTAGATGCGGACCGGCCGGCCCAAGGCTCCGTCGCGGGGCCGGGCTGGGCAGCCAGGACAGGGAGGGGGCATGGACGAGCCAACCCAGGGCCAACACCCTTCGGTAGGCGTGGATTCGCTGCTGCCGGCGGAGATGGCCCTCAAGGCCGAGCAGGTGGGCCTGGCCAAGGCCTCCATGACTTTCGGCAAGACCTTCACCCTGGCGGTGCTGGCCGGGGCCTTCATCGCCCTGGGGGCGGCCTTCAGCACCACGGTCACCACCGGAGCCGCGGCTTTGCCCTTTGGCGTGGGGCGGCTTCTGGGGGGGCTGGCTTTCTGCCTGGGGCTGATACTGGTCATCGTGGCCGGGGCGGAACTGTTCACCGGCAACACCCTGATCGTCATGGCCTGGGCCGGCGGGCGGGTCGGGACCGCCAAGATACTGCGCAACTGGATAATCGTCTACCTTGGCAACCTGGCCGGGTCCCTGGGCACCGCGGCCCTGGTGCTGGCCGCCGGCCAGCACGGCCTGGGCGCCGGGGCGGTGGGGCTCAACGCCCTTAACCTGGCCCAGGCCAAGTGTAGCCTGGACTTTCTGCCGGCCCTGGCCTCGGGCGTACTGTGCAACACCTTGGTATGCCTGGCGGTGTGGCTGTGCTACAGCGCGCGCACCGTCAGCGACCGCGTGCTGGCCATCATCTTTCCCATCACCGCCTTCGTGGCCTCGGGCTTTGAGCACAGCGTGGCCAACATGTATTTCATCGGCGCCGGCCTGGGCATCAAGGCCCTGGCCGGCGAGGGCTTTTGGCGGGCCGTGAGCCGCGCGCCGGCCGACTTCCCCCAACTGACCTGGCCCAATTTCCTGCTGGCCAACCTCCTGCCCGTCACCCTGGGCAACCTCATCGGCGGCACCGTGCTGGTGGGGCTGGTGTACTGGTTCGTGTTCCTGCGGGGCCGCGGGCAAGGGCGGTAAAAGGGGCCATCCCGCCGGCCGCCCCGGCGTCCGGGCCGGCCAGGGCCAAGCCCTCGAAACCCATAGACCAGGCCAGGCGAAGACTCGCAAAAGGCGTGGACTTCCCTTATATATCTTGCTAGTATGCCCAAGCGAAAATCACCCCACGCCACGTGGGTTCGGGGAGGACCAAGATGGCCAAGCTGAAGATCAGCGATCTCGCCAAGATAAAGGATCAAGTCACCGCCAGCACCAGTCTGCGCGAGGGCGGGGCCCAGGTTAAGGTCACCGTGCACATGGGCACCTGCGGCATCGCCAGCGGCGCCCGCACCGTGCTCAACGCCGTGATGGACGAGCTGGAGAAATCCGGGCGCAAGGACGTCATCGTCACCACCAGCGGCTGCATGGGTTTGTGCAGCGCCGAGCCCCTGGTCACGGTGGAAAAGCTGGGCGATGAGCCCATCAAGTACAGCTACGTGGACGATCCCAAGATGCGCCAGATATTCAACCGCCACGTGCTGGAGGGCGAGATTCAGACGCAGTGGGTCCTGGCCAAGGGCAGCGAGCAGTAAGAGGGGGCTTGTCATGAAAAGATTCCGTCAACACATGCTCATCTGCGGGGGCACCGGCTGCCAGGCCGCCGGCTCCGTGGCCGTCAAGGATGCCCTGGTCAAGGAAATCGCCAAGCAGGGCGTGGCCGACGAAGTGGCCGTGGTGGAAACCGGCTGCAACGGCTTCTGCGCCATGGGGCCGGTGATGGTGGTCTATCCCGAGGGCACCTTCTACGTGGGCCTGGAGGAGAAGGACATCCCCGAGCTGGTGTCTGAGCACATCGTCAAGGGGCGGCCGGTGGAGCGGCTCTTCTACAAGGAGCCCAAGACCAAAGAAGTCATCCCCGACATGCTGGACATCCCCTTCTTCGCCCACCAGCAGCTCATCGCGCTCAAAAACCGCGGCATCCTGGACGCCGAGAACATCGACGAGTACATCGCCCGCGACGGCTACCGCGCCCTGGCCAAGGCCTTGACCGACATGACGCCGGAGCAGATCATCGCCGAGGTCAAGACCTCGGGCCTGCGCGGCCGCGGCGGCGCCGGCTTCCCCACGGGGCTAAAGTGGGAATTCTGCTCCAGGAGCGCGGGCGAGACCAAGTACGTCTTGTGCAACGCCGACGAAGGCGACCCCGGCGCCTTCATGGACCGCTCCATCCTGGAGGCCGACCCCCACGCGGTGGTGGAGGGCATGACCATCGCGGCCAAGGCCATCGGCTCCCACGAGGGCTATGTCTATTGCCGCGCCGAGTACCCCCTGGCCGTGCACCGCCTGCAACTGGCCATCGAGCAGGCCCGCGAGTACGGGCTGTTGGGCGACAACATCCTGGACACCGGCTTTGCCTTTGATCTGCACATCTACCAGGGCGCCGGCGCCTTTGTCTGCGGCGAGGAAACCGCGCTGATGCGCTCCATCGAGGGCAAGCGCGGCATGCCCCGGCCGCGGCCGCCCTTCCCGGCGGTGGCCGGCCTGTGGAACCGCCCCACGGTGCTTAACAACGTGGAAACCTGGGCCAACATCCCCCAGATCATAGAAAAGGGCGGCGCCTGGTACGCCTCCATCGGCACCGAGGGCTCCAAGGGCACCAAGGTCTTTGCGCTCACCGGCCATATCAACAACATCGGCCTGGTGGAGGTGCCCATGGGTACCTCGCTCCGCTCCATCATCTATGACATCGGCGGCGGCATCCCCAAGAAGCACCGCAAGTTCAAGGCCGTGCAGCTGGGCGGCCCCTCGGGCGGCTGCGTGCCAGAGGCGCACCTGGACACCCTGTGCGACTACGAGGCCATCCAAAAGGTCGGCGCCATCATGGGCTCCGGCGGCATGATCGTCATGGACGACTCCACCTGCATGGTGGACATGGCCCGCTTCTTCATGGACTTCGTGCAGGAG
>JAKAGJ010000123.1 GCA_021815655.1 Deltaproteobacteria bacterium
GAACCAGTACTTGAGGCTGGCCAGGGCGCCGATGGGGAGAAATCCCTCCACCCCTGGCGAACGTGGGACCAGGGGAGCCACTCCTCCGCTTTCGAAATGACGGACGAACATGCCGAAGCGGATGCCGATATAAGCCACCCAGAGGAAAAAGCTCCACTGCGCTAGGGCACGCCAGGTGCCGACTCTTTGCATTGCAAGCCCTTCGATCATGGCAACCGAGATCAGGCGGCTGCCTCCGGGTTACCATTATTCTTGCGCCGCTCCGCGCCGGCGGCTGCCTGGGCTCTAAGTCCGCGCCCGGCACGCCCGGCAAGTGGCTCGTAAAGGCTATCCAGCGCCGGCTTGCCGTTTCCCGGCCGGGGCTCGGCTGGGGCGGATTAGCGGAACCCAGGCCGCCCCATCCCGGTACTACTGCCAGGCTGGAGGCTTCCCCCGGCGGCGCCGGGGAAAGCGAAGATTGCCATTGTGGGGATGAACCGCTTCCTTGGCGGCCTCGCCGGCCTAGCCCGCCGCGGGCTGGGAGGCGGCCTGGGCCGCCGGGTGGGGCAGCAGGCGCTCCAGGGCGATCTTGCGTCCGCTGGCCGTCTTGAAGACCTTGTGGATCAGGGCCGTGAGCTTTTCCGGGGTGTGGTCGGGGTACTCCTCGGGGATGTTCACCAGCCAGTCGGCGTCCCACAGGATGCGGAACTCCAGGGTGTCGATGTCCTTGGCGCTGTGGTGGTTGGCGATGATGCGCGCCACGTGGTCGCGGGTCTCCTCGTCCAGGCCCAGCTCCTTCATGATGGGCAGGGCGATGGGCGGCCCCTCTATCTCCTGCCAGCGGCCGGCGTTGGAGCCGTGCTTGCGCTCGGCCTCCTGGATGCCGATGTCGTGCAGCACCGCCGCGGCCAGCACCACCTTGGGGTCGGCGTTCTTCTCGCCGCGCATGATCTCCTTGGCCCGCTCCAACACGGTGAGCGCGTGGGTGACGCGCTTCTGGTCGTCTCCGAAGGTGCGCTTCATGGCCTCCACCAGGCGGTCCACCAGGGGGGTTTCCTCGCCTTCGGCCTGCATCACCTGCTTGGGGTCATAGCCCAGGCACTCCTTGGCATGCTCGCACCACTGGGCGCAGCCCAGGTTGAGCTTGGGGTTCTGCACGCGAGCGCCGCAACCGGTGCAGCGGCGGCTGGCGTCGTCCTTGAAGAACTCCATCTCCTGTCCGCAGTGGCTGCACGGAACCTCAAAGATGTCGCCCGGCTTCCAGAAGGCCGTGTCCTGTCCGGGGCACATGGTATTGCCCATATGGCTGGCTCCCTTCTAGTGCTTGCTCGTCCACCAGGCGGCGAAACGCTCGTCTGGATTGGCCGTGTTCAGGTAATCCTCCACCACCGTCTGGAACCTGGCCGCCGCCTGCTCGGGCCCGGCGGCCTGGCCCACCACCTGGGCCAGGTGGGGATGGCGCCCCAGCTTGCCGCCCATCAGCAGGCGCGCCGCAGGCTGGCTGGTGATTATGCACTCCGTGGGGCAGGCCTTTTGGCAGGCCAGGCAGCCCTGGCAGGCCTGCTCGTCCCACACCGGCCGGTCGCCAATCATGGCGATGGCCTGGTCGGGGCAACCCTTGGCGCAGGCCCCACAGCCCTGGCAGTGGTCCAGGTGAAATTCGGGCCGCACATGGCCCACCAGGGCCAGGTCGGCGATCTGGGGGCGCGAGCAGCCGTTGGGGCAGCCGCTGACCGCCAGGCGCAGCTTGTGGTGATAGAGCACCTGGGCATCGCTCACCCGTGCGCGCAGGCGCTCGGAGACCTGCTCGCGGGCCAGCCACTCTTCCAGGGCCTGGCGCCAGGCCTCCACGTCGATGAGGCGGTGAGGGCAACCGGTCAGTCCGCTGCGGCAGGCCTCCAACACCGTGAGGCTGGCGCCGGGACGGTTCTCCTGGGGCAGCAGGCTGGCCATCTCCCGCTGCGAGCGCCCGCCCGTGACGGCCCGAAAGCGGGCCTCGGCCTCGGCCACGTCGCTTAAGCGCACGCGTTGGCGCCCCTGGGCCGCCACCCGCTCCTCCACCTTGCGCCGGGCCAGGGGCCGCACCAGAAAAGGCACCTTCTCCATGGCCGCCGCCGCGTCGCTGTCCCAGGCCAGATTGGCCATGATCTCCACCCCGCGCCTGGCGCCGGCCTAGTGGCCGGACTCCCAGGGCAGGTGGCTCTCCAGCACCCGGCCGTCGCGGCCCACCACCAACCGCCCCAGGGGGGCGTGCATGCCCGCCCTGGCCATGGCCTGCTGGGCGATATATTCCAGTCCGCGGCAGCAGGGCACCTCCATGATGACCACGGTGAGCGAGCGCGGCTTGGCCCCCTCCAGCACCTGTGCCAGCTTGTTGATATGGGCCTGGGCGTCATCCAGCTTGGGGCAGGCCAGGGCTATGGCCCGACCCCTGAGCAGCCGCGCGTGCAGGTCCGGCAGGGCCGCGCCGGCGCAGTCGGCCAATAGGATCAGATCGGCGTCCTTGAGGAACGGCGCCTGGGGGTTGAGCAGTTGCAGCTTGATGGGCCAGTGTCCCAACTGCGAGGGGCTCTGGCCGGCGGCCGGGGCCGCCGCGGCGGGCGCCAGGCTCATGGCCGCCGAGCCGGGGCACCCGCCAGCCAGGGGCAAATGGGGCGCGCCCTGGGGCCCGTGATGATGATGCCCAGGCCCGTGATGATGATGCCCAGGCCCGTGATGATGGCCGTGCTGCCCAGGCGGCGGCGTCTGGCCGGCCGGGGGCAGGCCGCGCCCCTGGGAGCTCAGCAGGCCCTCCACGGCCTTCTCGTCAAAATCGTCGGCCTCGCGCTGTATGACCCGCAGAGCGCCGGTGGGGCAGCCGGAGAGGCAGGCGCCCAGGCCGTCGCAATAGATTTCGCCCACCAGCTTGGCCTTGCCGCCCACCAACCGCAAGGCGCCCTCGGCGCAGTCCAGGATGCACTGGCCGCAGCCCGTGCACTTCTCCTCGTCGATCTGGATGATGTTCCTAAGCTTGCGCATCGCACTCCTCGCTTGGCAGGGGAAAGGTCAAATCCGACAGCCGCGTCTGGGCAAAGTAGTCCGAAACCTCGCTGCCCACCTTGTGCAGAAGCCCTCCCAGCAGGCAGGCCCCGCCGCATACGGGCTTGCCCAGCAGGCAGGACTTGGTCTCCAGGGGTCCCTCCACCGCCTCGTACACCGCCAGCAGGCTGATCTCCCGGCTGTCCCGCCCCAGGCTGAAGCCGCCCTTGGGACCGCGCTGGGAGCTGACCAGACCGGCCCGCCCCAGGCGTTGCAGCACCTTGGCCAAATGGGCCTCCGAAACCTTGAGCACACCGGCGATATCCCGGTTGGACATGGTCTTGCCCGGATTGGCCGCCAGCAGCACCATGGTGTGCAGGGCCAGGGAGGCGGCTTCGGATATTTTCAGGACATTGGCCATGGGTACCCTCTTAACTGTATTATGGTACTACAATACTTCTTTTACCTTTTCCTGTCAAGCCCCCGGGGAAAAAATCCACTCCTCCCGGTCGTGGCGGCCCGGCGCCACAAGGCACCGGACCCCGGCATGGTCAGAGAGGATAGCCCAAAAAGGGCGCTGCACGGTGAAACAGACATATTATCCATAAAAACAGATGGTAATCTGTGAAACACCACGTTGGCCATGCAGCGGCCATGGCGGGCCATGGACGGCCCGCCAAATTGCGAGCCGTTCTAGGCGAGCAATTTGGGAGGCTTGGCAAAATCGCGTTTTTGCCAAGCCGATGCTGCACGGGGTAGGACGCCCGGTGCAGCACTCTCAAAAAAGAGCATGGGCCGCGAAGGTTCGCGGCCCATGCCCAGCCGCCGGCGTTTAGGCCAGCGACCGCAATCGCAAAAAAAACTACTTGGTCTCGGCAGGCTTCTCGGCGGCCTTCTTGGACTTCTTGACCTTCTTGGCCTTCTTGACCTTCTTGGCCTTCTTGGCCTTCTTGGGGGCCTTTTCGGCCATGGCCGGCTGGTCCGTGGGGGCGGCCGTCTCGGCGGCGAAGGCGAAGGGAGCGCAGCTCAGGGCGAAGGCCATGGCCACCAGAATCACCAATTTTTTCATCGCAAGCCTCCTGGTCAAAACAACGGTTAAAAGCACTGTGCTGGCTCTGGTTGAGGTCTGATACCCCGCTCCCCCGTGGGCAGGTAAATTACCATCTTCCGGTCATTAGGGCTCTATAGCCACTCGACCAGGTCAGCCTTGCCTCACTCCTGGCCACGACAACAGCAATGGCCTTGCCATGTTATTAACACATTATAACCACTAAGTAAACGTAGAAGGTTTTTTACTCATCCGGAATTTACGATTCCGATAATTCCCAATCCGTTACCTGGGCCGTCTGGTCTGTCCATACGGGAATTTATAAGGTAACATGGCGTCATCAGAAGATTTAAAGATAAAGCGGAACATAAGATTCGCTATTTAATGTTTTAAGAACCAGTAGTTCCCTATTTATCGCCAACCCTCGTTTGTCTTGCCATGAACAAACGGTGAATCATCTGTTACCTCCAGGTATTATCAGATTAGGACCCATCAATCGGAATCATTGGTTCACAATTATCAGTTATAGGAACTTGCATATCTGTATATTGTTTTTATAATTTAATTTCAGCATATTAACCAAACATGCCACCAATGTCGCTTTGTTTGTGCCTAGCGGGCATCTGCAAGCCTACGGAACCAAGGGTTCCTTTTTTGGGAGGCTGCGCTTATTTATATTTGTCAAACAAATAGTTATCATGTGGCCTACATGTTGCTCCCCCTGCGTGGAGCCACCGCCCAACCCGTGGCGGCACTAAAGGCGGCATATAAGGGGCATGATCCATGGCCACCAGTGGGGAAAAAACCATTCGCGGCGTAATCATCCCCACTGCCTGGGACCCGGAGGGACGGGTAATTTCCGTGGGCATCTCGGCCAATGACGAGGAAGAATACCTCCTAGAGCAAGGGCCATTGGCCACCGAGTTGGTGAGTCTGGTGCGCCAGGAGGTGGAGGTCAGAGGGCGAGTCATCTTGCAACCCGACGGCGCCAAACACATCCAAGTGGAAAGCTACCATCTGACCAGGCGAGGGGAACAGGATGAAGTTGCCTAAACGCGCGGCCCAGGTTGGTCTGGCCTGTGTCTGCGCCTTGACCCTGGCCGTGGCCCCACTCTGCGGGGCGGCGGCGGAGGAATTGGCCGAAACCGCCGGCCCGCTGGCCAGCGAGACGCCCATATACCAGGATTCGCCCAAGCCCAAGCCGGTAAAGCCCTTTAGCGACGACGCCCCGCCGGCCCCCGCCCCCCGCAAGCTCAAGAAGAGCAGGAAAGCCAAGGCCGCGTCTGGCGCCCAGCCGACCCGTGCCGGCAAGCCCCGCAAGGGCAGGAAGGCGGCCAAGGCGGCCCCCCCGGCCCATGGCGCGGCCGCCCCGGCCAAGGCAACCAAGGCCGTCAAGGTTTCCAAGGGCAAGAAGGGCCGCAAAGCCCGTCCCGCCTTGGCCAGCCCCAAGCCCAGCCCGACCAAGCAGGCCAAGCCCAAGGCCCTCAAGCCCAAGAAGCCGGGCGGCAAAAGCAAGAAGAGCAAGCGCTCCTCTCGCCGCGACTAGGCCGGTTTCATACCACCAGGCCCACGCCGGCTTGGGGCGCCGCTCATCAGGCGCCCGGCCGGGCCCCGCGTCCCGGCTTGGGGCTGAAGACCTGGCAGGGCTGGCCGGAACTGGCCAGCACCACCCTCCAGGGTATCTCCTTGGACTTGAAGCCCATGCCCCGGCAGGCGTAGCCCCGGCCGTGCTCCCAGGTTATCTCCAGGTGCCGGCAGCGGAAGCAATCAGGACGCTGGCGCTGGTCGCTCATGCCCGGCCTCTCTGGCCTCTGGCGCACCCAAGTACCACGGGATTCTCACTCCGTCCGGCCCGTCTCAAGCACCCTTGAAGGTGAGCAACACGTCGTCGGTCTCCACGGCCTGACCCACCTTGGCCGTGATACGCTCCACCACCCCGTCACGGGGCGAGGAGACGCCGCACTCCATCTTCATGGACTCGATTATGACAAGGTCCTGGCCGCGGTACACCCGGTCCCCGGGCTGGACCCGCAAATCCACCACCAGGCCGGGCATGGGCGAGCGCAGCTCGTCCTGGTTCTCCTGGGCCTTGGAGCTGGGCATGAACTGGGCCAGATCCCATTCTTTGGGGGTGTAAATGTCGAACTGGCTGATGATGCCGCAGTAGGCGACGATGATGGAGTTCTCGCTGTATTGCAGGCGGAAGTACTGGCTTTGGCCGTCGATGTTGAGCTTGAGCCGGCGGCGGTAGAATTCCAAATCCGGGGTCAGCACGCGGTAGGCCCGGTCGTTGACCCAGATCAGCCAGCTGCGCGGCTCGTCCTGCTCCAGCAATTGCAGGTCATAGACCCAGCGCTGGTTCTTGACCATGTAGTGGGGCGGCTCCTTCTGCTCGTGGGCCTGTCCCACCTTGGCGGCCATGGGCTTCAGGGAGGCGCGCACCAGGTTCTGGCGGGCGTGGAAAATCAGAGTGGCG
>JAKAGJ010000124.1 GCA_021815655.1 Deltaproteobacteria bacterium
CTGGCCGGCAGCAGCCAGGCCCTGGACACGCTCCTGCTCTACAACGCCCAGGACGTCATCAACCTGGAGCCGCTGTTGAAGCTGGCGGTGGCAGAGTTGAGCGCCAGGTTGCTGGGGCGGTTGGCCTAGTAGTCGCTGGCCTGGGCCACGGCCAGGCGCAGGCGGTTGGCCACGGCATGGCTGGTGGTCACGGCGATGGTCTTGAGGCGGTTGTTGTAGGTGCTGGTCAACTTGACCAGGCCCTGGCCCAGGGCGCGAGGGTCGGCCTCCCGCTGCCAGGCCTTGGCCAGGAGTTCCTCCACCCCCTGGGCGAAGGCCTGCGCGGCGCGTCCGCTGGCCTCGGCCAAGGCCGGGCCGCCTGCCAAGCTCTGCCCTTTAGGCTCCATATCCACCTGAGGGCCGGCCAGGCCGCGCAGGGTGATGATCCGCACCAGGGTGCGTGACTCCTGCCGGGTCATATCCAGCAAAACGTCCTCGGCTTGGGCGCACTTGTCCCGGGCGATGGCCGCCAGGCTGGCCTGGAGCCATAGGCGAAAAGCGCTGGGGTTGGCCTGGCCGGCGGGCAGACGGGGGTAATCGGCCAAGGCCTGGCGCAGGAGGGCTTGGCTGTCAGTGGCCGCCGCTGCCAGGGCCGCCACCGCCCTGGGCTCCCAATATTCCTTGAAGCGCAAGGCCTGGGCCTCCTGGCGCATGGACACCATGGAGGCCATGGCGCGGGCGTGCTCAAAGGCCTGGATGTGCGTTGTCGGGTCGTTTTGTTCTTGGGGCATGGGGTACCTCGCCACCTAAAATCTCCATGAAAAAACCCACCAAAACCACCATGGAAGCAAAGCTAGCAATCCCGAAACCCATATCCAGGCCAAATCTCCCATTTTGCGTTTCCTAAAGATTATAGCCAGCGATATGAAAATTGCCCAGACTGGCACAACAACATATTGAGCATCAAAAATAATCCATTCTCTCTTGCAAAAATAAATAAGAAATAAATTCACAAAGCTAATCAAGTATGCAATGGATCCCATTATTATATCAATGTGCTTATAGTCAAATATACTTTTCATCTACGACACCCCCCAGAAAGATACATTCTGTCCTGCTAATTGTTTTCCATGAAAAACTTGAGCAATTTATATTTGCTACTGACGTATTCGGTACCATATTTGGACCTTAACATAGCATAATCTGCTTTAGCCTCAAAATAGTTAAGAGAATCGGCTCGAAACTTCTTTGCATATTCCAAGTCTTCTCCGGACCTGGGTGGATGGGGCCATTTTTGAGGGTCTTCGTCTAGTCCTTGCAATTGCTGAATCAGCTCCTTATCGCAATCAATTTTCGACACAGAGTAAAATTGCTGTTCCCCGCTTTTACCATAACAATAATCATGGTCTTCATACAGGCTGTCGAGACTATCAATGGGCGGCTTATAGTTTTCAGCCAGCCACTCGTCAACGGACAAGCCCTCTTGTTGGGCCAACTCCGCGATCTTGTCTTCGTTTCTTCCAAAACGCCAACGCTGGCCGCCAAAGTTGCCATAGGTGGGTCCGTCACTCATCTTTCTGCCATCGGTGCAGTATACCAAATCGAATGGGCCATAGCGTCCGGTGTTAAATTGTTCACTCAAACCGCTGGTTGAAAAATTGACATCGCTGGCGATGGATGGTCCCGTGCCATGGAGGTCAGCGCTCATGTTATGCCAAGCTCCCTCTCTTGAATAGATCGAGAGAGCGTTTTCAATCAACTCCAACTTGCACCGGCAATGGGGGTGCATTGGGGGGTCTGGCCTTTCTGCTATAGGGCGCTGCCCTTCCCGGGGCTCATGCACGAACTCCTGCCCGCAATACTGAGCACATATCTCGCATGGTTTGCTTCCCGGGGTGCACACATACCTGTAGCCCTCGATCAAGCGCCGTCTACTGCCCGCCATTTCTCGCCTCCGCGCCCAGGTTGGCCCTACCTTCTGCCGGTCAGGTTAACCCAAGCACGCGGCGGCTGACTGGGGAGGGGCCTCACAACTTGCCGCTGGCCTGGGCCAAGGCCGGGCCCGTGGCGGGGGCTGGCCCCCATAGGGCATTCGTGGTAGCTTGGGGGCAAAGTCTTTGGGAGGTGCAAGGTGGAGTTAATCGACGGCGTGCGCACCAAGGCGCTCAAGGTCATCCCCGACGAGCGGGGCCGGCTCATGGAGATACTGCGGGCCGATGACGAGATTTTCGTGGGCTTCGGCCAGGTCTACCTGACCACCACCCTGCCCGGCGTGGTCAAGGCCTGGCATCTGCACAAGCTGCAAACCGACAACGTGGCCTGCGTGGCGGGCATGATAAAGCTGTGCCTATACGACGAGCGCCGCGACTCCCCCACCTTCGGCCGCCTCAACGAGTTCTTCCTGGGGGTGCACCGGCCGCTGTTGGTGCAGATTCCGCCCTTTGTCTGCCACGGCTGGAAGTGCGTCAGCCTGGAGGAGGCCCTGATCGTCAACACCGTCACCCGCCCCTACAACTATCAGGAGCCCGACGAGTTTCGCTTCGACGCCCACCAGAGCCACATACCCTACGACTGGAGCCGCCGCGACGGCTAGCCCCCGGCGGCCCCCAAGGACGCGCCATGCCCACCCCCGAGGCCTATGAACGGGCCAGCGCCCGGGCCAGGGCCCGCCTGAAACTGTACAAGCAGGGGGCCGTCTCCCTGTTGCTGGCCCTGCTATTGGCCGGCATCAACCTGGCCACCTTCCGGGGGCGCTGGTGGTTCTGGTGGCCAGCGCTGGGGTTGGGTCTGCTCTGGGGGATCAACGCCGTCAGGGTCTACAACCACCGCCGCTTCGAAACCCTGGAAGAGCGCCTGCTGCAGGAGGAGCTGGACAAGGAGGAGCGGCTCCGCAACATCCTGGACGACTAGGCGCGGCCGGGCATTGACAGGGCCGCGGCCCTTGGCCTAAGCTCTAGCCAACGCCCGCCTTGGGCGCACAATCACACCCGGGGTCACGAAACGCCCCTCTGCCGGCCCGCGCCGGGGAGGGGCGTTTTTGCGTTGAGGCCAACCGCACCGACAACCAAGGGGGATCGCATGGGACTATTTGACAAGCTGGTCGGAAAAAAGGAAACCGTTCTCACGCCCAAGGCGGCCCTGGCCTTGGCCTGCATGACCGTGGTTGCCGCCGACGGCGGCGTGGACGAGGAGGAGATGGCCACGCTCAAGCGCATCGTGAAGGACGACCAACAGGCCTTCCACACGGCCATCAAGGTGTACAAGGACCTCTCGACCCAGGAATGCGTGGACTTGGTGGTGGCCTCCCTGAACCCCAAGCAGCGGGTGGCGGTCCTGGTCAATCTCTTGGACATCGCCATGGCCGACGGCGTGTTCGCCGGCCCCGAGGAAAAATTGCTGGTGGCCTACCTGGAGGCCCTGCAAATCGGCGAGCAGGTGGTCAAGGACCTGGTGGAGATGATAGCCCTCAAGAATGACCATTCCATCTTCGAGGAATGAGGCCCCGAGGCCTGTTATCGGTTTCTCCAACGCCGGTTAGCTTAGGAGCCCAAGATGAGCGCCAAATTCAACCAGTGCCCCAACTGCGGCTCCACCGACAAACGCGACGCCGGCTACGCCAAGGGTAAGAGGCCACGGCCTCTGCCAACGGTTTTTATCTGCTGACCATACGTCTAGGGGGTCAAGATGGCCAAGTGCCAAACATGCGGCGGCAAGGGATCGGTAAAGTGCCCCAAGTGCAAGGGGGCCGGTCGTCACGGCGATGGGGGCTTCATCCCCGGCGGCACCAAGCAGTGCGACAACTGCCACGGTTCCGGGGTGGTGAAGTGCGGCGTCTGCCACGGCAAGGGATACGTTTAAAAACCGGGAGGGGGGACAAGAGCGTGAAGCTGATAATCGAGCGCGATCAGAGAGACAAAACCAGCATCCTGGGCAAGCACAAAGGGGTCACCTTTTCCCTTTCCTGCAAGGTGGAATTGACCTCCGAGGAAAAGAAGCTGGTGGAGCGCTACCAGGCCTCGGGCCACGTGCTGACCTACAAGAGCGCCAGCGATGGCGCCCGCCTGCCCGGGCAGACGGTGGGCGGGCTCATGGCCGGCGTGTACCAGGAAATGGACGACGTGGGCACCCTGCTCAACAACGAAGATGTTATCAAGAGCGCCTGCCAGGACTTCAAAAACCTGCTGGAGGTCATGAAAACCTTCGGCGGACAGGAGGTCATCGAGTTCTAGGGGGTTATGCGGCGTTGGCTTGGCCCGGCCGCGCCCGCGCGGCCGGACAGCCCCCTACTCCCCAAACTTGAGCCTCAACTGGCGGGCGCCCTTGTGGGCCTCGTACTTCACCTGCACCTCCAGGTTGTCGTTGCCCAGGCCCAGGGCCAAAAGCCCCTTGGCCTTGTCGCCTTCCAGGTGCAGGATGCGCTGGGCGTAGTCCAGCACCTGCCCCGCCACCACCGGTCCCGGCGAGGGCAGGGTGGTGGCGCGGTACTCGGCGGTCACCACGGCCTGGCCCTGGGGGTCCAGGTCCAGGGTGATCTTGCGGGCGCCAGCGCCCACGGCGTGCAGCACGGCCAGGGCCAGCCACTTGATGGCCGCCTCCTGGGCGTCGGCCTCGCCGGCCAGCTCGGACATGGCCGGCAGGGGATCGCGGCTGCTGTAGCATTGGGCCATCTCCTGGACCTTCAGATGCAGGTTGCGTTTGTCTTCCATGGGCTCTCCTCCCTGGCCAGGCACGAAAAAATGACAATTGCCTGACGCGCTGGCGGGCCTGGTCCTGGCCGCCGCGCGCCTTGGCGCCCGCCTATTTCATTATTATTTGTCGGGAACGGGCGCTTGGCAAGCCCCCGGCCCGCTCAGGCCGCCTTGGCGCCGCCGTGGGGCGGTTCAGGGTTCCTGCCAGGCCCCGAAGCGGAAGGCCTCGTGGCTGGCCGGTTCCAGCAGGTAGCGCTCGGCCTGGGCCTCCACCTCGCGCCGGGCGGGATGGTCCCGCCAGGCCCGCCAGGAGTTCAGGTCTTCCCAGGTGCTTATCACCAGGAGCTTGTCCGGGGCCTCCAGACCGTAGAGGGTTTCCCCGGTGATGTAGCCCGGCTGGGCCACGGCCAGGGAACGCAATTGGCTAAGGACCAGGAGGACGTCCAGCATGGCGCCCTCCTGGCAACGGCGGGTTATCAGGACCTTGACCGCCATGCCTGCCTCCTTTGCGCCGGGTGGGAGGTCCGGTCCGGGGCGCCGGCCCTCTGACATCATGCTAGCACATTGGCGGCGGGCGGTGCGGGATGGGGCGGGCGGCCCCCTCTGGCGGGATGTTGAACAAGCCCACCCGTGGACTTTTCAACTCGAGTTGTGCGAAGTAGGCTAGGCTAGCTATCCAAAAAACTAGCCTATAATAATAACCTGCGCCTTTGGGCGGGCCATAGCTAGCCCGCCGGCGGGCGGTTTTTCAACGGCCCGCTAGAACCTGAACAGGGCCGAGCCCCAGGTGAAGCCGGCGCCGAAGGAGTTGCACAGCACCAGGTCGCCGCGCTTGACGCGGCCTTCGCGCACGGCCTCGTCCAGGGCCACGGGGATGGTGGCCGCCGAGGTGTTGCCGTACTTGTGCACGGTCTTCATCACCTTGTCCAGGGGGATGTCCAGGCGTTTGGCCACCGCCTCCATGATGCGCAGGTTGGCCTGGTGGGGGATGAAGCAGTCCACCTGGCCGCTGGTCAGCCCGTTGTGCTCCAGGGCCTCCAGGGCCGCCTCGCTCAGGGCGCGCACCGCGTGCTTGAAGACCTCCTGGCCCTGCATCTTCACCACGCCCAGGCGCTTGTCCACCATCTCGTGGGAGGGTGGTATGCGCGAGCCGCCGCCGGGTACGTACAGGAGTTCCCAGAGGTCGCCGTCGGAGTGCAGGTGGGTGGATAGGATCTGCCCCTGGCTGGGGTTCTCCCGGGGACCCAGCACCACCGCCCCGGCGCCGTCGCCAAAGAGCACGCAGGTGGCGCGGTCCTGGTAGTCGATGCGCTGGCTGACGATCTCGCCGCCCACCACCAGGGCGCGCCCGTAGGTGCCGTCGGCCAGGAAGCGCATGGCCACGGACAGGCCGAAGATGAAGCCCGGGCAGGCGGCGTTGACGTCGAAGGCCACCGCGCCCTTGGCCCCCAGGTTATGCTGCACGATGCAGGCGCAGGACGGGCTGAGCATGTCGGCGGTGGAGGTGCCCACCACGATCAGGTCCAGCTCCGAGGCCGCCACGCCGGCCATCTCCAAGGCCCTGGCCGCCGCCGGGGTGGCCAGGTCGCTCATGGCCTGGCCGGGCAGGACCATGCGCCGCTCCTGGATGCCGGTGCGCGCCACGATCCACTCGTCGCTGGTCTCCACGATGGACTCGAAATAGGAATTGGGCACCACCCGCTCCGGCAGACAGGAGCCCGTACCCAGAATGCTGACTTGCGACAAGTAGTTACCTCATTTCGCCTCCCCCGCCTGCGCCGGCGGGGCCGTGTCTGGGAACAGAGCTGGCCGGGCTCGCGCCTCATGTCCCCCCTTCTGAGCGCGATTCAGCAC